>NZ_JBEXUP010000090.1:0-36986 GCF_040614375.1 Nonomuraea sp. NPDC005983 | reverse complement strand
GCCGCGGCGGCGGGCCGCGCGGCCACCAGGCGGGTGACGCCGCCCGAGCCGACGACCGGCGCCGCGCGCGTCGCCCACCTGGCCAGGCAGCTCCTGCGGGAGCGCCACCTGGAGGACGTGACGAGCGCCGAGCTGGCGGAGGCCGCGGGCGTCAGCCGCTTCGGCGTCTACCGCGCCTTCCACGCCGCGTACGGCCTGTCTCCCAGTGACTACCAGCGTCAGCTGCGGCTCGGCTCGGCTCGGAGGCTGATCGCGAGCGGCCTGCCGCTCGGCGAGGTCGCGGCCCGTACGGGCTTCGCCGACCAGAGCCACCTCACCCGCTGGTTCAACCGCTACTTCGGCCTGACACCCGGCGCCTATCGCGACGCGGTTGGTCCCGGTGTCACCCCATCCTGACGGGAAGTTCCTTGATCCCGTTGATGAAGAGGGAGCGCAGCCGCCGGGCGGGTCCCGTCTGGCGGATGCCGGGGTAGCGGCGGGCGAGCTGCTCGAACAGGATGCGGAGCTCCAGCTTGGCCAGGTGGTTGCCGAGGCAGAAGTGCGCGCCGCCGCCGCCGAAGCCGATGTGCGGGTTGGGGCTGCGGCCGATGTCGAAGGTGTCGGCGTCGGGGAAGACCGAGGCGTCCCGGTTGGCGGACGCGTAGAAGACGACGACCTTGTCGTCCGCCTTCACCTGCTGGCCGCCCAACTCCAGATCCGCCGTCGCGGTGCGGCGGAACAGGTTCACAGGCGAGACCCATCGGACGATTTCGTCGGCGGCGGTGCCGGCGAGCGTGGGGTCGGCGGTCAGCCGCTCCCACTGCTCGGGGTGTTCGAAGAGGGCGAGCATGCCGCCTGAGGCCGCGTTCCTGGTCGTCTCGTTGCCCGCGACGACGAGCAGGAGGACGAACAGATCGAACTCGTTCTCGTCCAGGGTCTCGCCGTCGTTGTCCGGTTGGAGGAGCTTGGTGACGATGTCGTCGCGCGGGGCCGCCCGGCGCTGGGCGGCGAGCTGGTTGGCGTAGGCGTAGACCTCGCCGGCCGCCGCGCTGCCCTGCTCGGGGGAGTCGGCGTAGTCGGGGTCCTGCGCGCCGATCATCCGGTTCGACCAGGTGAACAGCTTGTCGCGGTCGGAGACGGGGGCGCCGAGCAGCTCGCAGATGACGTAGAGCGGCAGGGGGGCCGCGACCTCGGTGACGAAGTCGGCCTCGTCGGAGCACTTGTCGAGCAGGTCGTCGCAGATGTCGCGGATGTGCTGTTCGAGGGCGCCGATGGTGCGGGGGGTGAAGCCGCGGTTGACGAGCGAGCGGCGGCGGGTGTGCTCGGGCGGGTCCTGGTTGAGCATCATCATCCGCTGGAGGGCGCGCTGCTCCTCGGGCATCTCGTCGAACAGGGCGAGCCGCCTGGACGAGGAGAACAGCTCGGAGTGCCGGGAGATGTGCACGACGTCCTCGTAGCGGGTGACGGCCCAGAAGGCGGGCTCGCCGGGGTGCCGATAGACGGGCGCGTTGGACCGCAGCCAGCGGAGCTGCTCGTGCGGTGGTCCTGAGGTGGCGTACCGGTCCTGGTCAATGAGATCGATCTGCACGGGCCCTCATCCCAGCGGCTGTTGATCAAGCGCTTGGTTGCGCACCTTATTGAAACGTGTTCTATTACGCCAGGCCGCCTCCGTCAACCCGTCACCGGCCCGGACGTGTCCGTGGAAGTCCTGTCGGATCAGGCTTCGTGATGATCCGCCGTCCGTGGCCGCCGTGCTGCGGGCGTGCCCGTACTGGCCGATTAAAACGTGTTATTGCCTGAATCATCGGGTCTTTCTGGGGTGTTGGATCACCGAAGTGTGTCCCGGCCTGCCGATGAGGAGGGGGTGGCGGCCTTGGTGACGGGAACGCCATGCCCCGGCTGCGGTCCGATCGCGACAGACATCCGACGGGGCGGCCGGTGACGTCTCTGAGGTGCGACGATGAAAGATCGGCTCTTTCGGGCGGCGGGTCCGGGCGTTTCGCGGACCTCGATCGGAGTTCTCCCTGGTCTATGCAACCGATTGCGGGGCGACCTCGGCGTATTCACCCGCCACGGATCGGAGGTATCGGCCTCCGAAGTCTTGACAGCCTGAGGGTGCGCCTACCAGCATCGAAGCGAGAGACATCCGATGAATAACCGAAGGATGCGGTGTGAAGCTGCTGCGAGTAGGACCTGTCGGCCAGGAGCGACCGGTGGTGATGGACGGCGCCGGTAAGCTGCGCGACATCGGAGAGCCCGAGATCGACGGGGCTTTCCTCGCTTCCGGGGGAGTGGCGCGCGTCCGGGACGCGCTCGAGCGTGACGTGCTGCCCGTCGTCGCCGAGGAGGGGTTGCGTGTCGGCGCCCCCATCGCGCGTCCGGGCAAGATCGTGTGTATCGGCCTGAACTACAGCGACCACGCCGCCGAGTCCGGAGCCGAGGTGCCGGCCGAGCCCGTCGTGTTCATGAAGGCGTCCAACACCCTCGTCGGCCCGTACGACGAGGTGCTGGTGCCGCGCGGTAGCGTGAAGACCGACTGGGAAGTGGAGCTCGCCGTCGTCATCGGCAAGCGGGCGCGCTACCTGGCCTCCAAGGAGGAGGCGCTCGACGTCGTCGCCGGATACGCGGTGGCCAACGACGTCTCCGAGCGCGAGTTCCAGCTCGAACGCGGCGGCCAGTGGGACAAGGGGAAGTCCTGCGAGACGTTCAACCCGCTGGGCCCGTGGCTGGTGACCGCCGACGAGATCGGCGACCCGCAGAACCTCGCGATGCGGCTGTGGGTCAACGGCGAGCAGCGCCAGGACGGTGACACCAAGAACATGATCTTCGACGTGGCCGAGATCGTCCGCTACCTGAGCCAGTTCATGGTGCTCGAACCCGGCGACCTGATCAACACCGGCACCCCGGCCGGAGTGGCCATGGGCATCCCGGGCCAGCCCTACCTGCGCGCGGGCGACGTGATGGAGCTGGAGATCGACGGACTGGGCCGCCAGCGCCAGACGGTGGGGCAGGCATGACCTACCGGATCGTGGGGATGCAGACGCACGACATCCGCTTCCCCACTTCACGCGAGCTCGACGGTTCCGACGCGATGAACCCCGACCCCGACTACTCCGCCGCCTACGTCGTCCTCACGACCGACGACGGGTTCTCCGGGCACGGCTTCGCGTTCACGATCGGGCGCGGCAACGACGTCCAGACCGCGGCGATCAGCGCGCTGGAGCCGTACGTGGTCGGCAAGGACGTCGAGGACCTCGGCGCGCTGTACAAGGAGATGGTCAACGACTCGCAGCTGCGCTGGCTGGGGCCGGAGAAGGGCGTCATGCACATGGCGATCTCCGCCGTGGTCAACGCCCTGTGGGATCTGAAGGCCAAGCGGGCGGGCAAGCCGCTCTGGCTGCTGCTGTCGGAGATGACGCCGGAGCAGATCGTCGACCTGATCGACTTCCGCTACCTGAGCGACGCCCTCACCCCGGAGCAGGCGCTCCAGATCCTGAAGGAGGCAGAACCGACCAGGAAGCAGCGGATCGAGCTCCTCAAGGCCGAGGGCTACCCCGCCTACACGACCTCCCCCGGCTGGCTCGGCTACGACGACGACAAGCTCCGCCGGCTCTGCAAGGAGGCTCTCGACCAGGGCTTCCCGCAGATCAAGCTCAAGGTCGGCGCCGACCTGGACGACGACATCCGGCGCTTCAGGGTGGCCCGCGAGGTCTGCGGCCCCGACTACCCGATCGCGATCGACGCCAACCAGCGCTGGGACGTCGCCGCCGCCATCGCCTGGGTCAACGAGCTCCAGCCCTTCCACCCGCACTGGGTCGAGGAGCCCACCAGCCCCGACGACATCCTCGGCCACGCCGCCATCGCCGAGGGCGTCAAGCCGATCCCGGTGGCGACCGGTGAGCACGTCCAGAACCGGATCGTGTTCAAGCAGCTCCTGCAGGCCGGTGCGATCTCGTACCTGCAGATCGACTCGGCGCGCGTCGGCGGTGTTAACGAAAACATCGCGATCCTGCTGCTCGCGGCCAGGTTCGGCATCCCCGTCTGCCCGCACGCCGGCGGCGTCGGGCTGTGCGAGCTGGTGCAGCACCTGTCGATGTTCGACTTCGTGGCGGTCACCGGCACCATGGACGGCCGCGTGATCGAGTACGTGGACCACCTGCACGAGCACTTCGTCGACCCCGTCGTCATCGATCACGGCCGCTACGTCGCCCCGAGCGCGCCGGGCTACAGCGCGGAGATGCACGCGGCGTCGATCGCCGCACACAGTTACCCCAACGGCGAGGTCTGGAGAGACGCATGAGCCTCAGAGCGATCGTGACGGGCGGTGGCTCCGGCATCGGGCTCGCGACCGCGAACCTGCTGCTGGAGCGCGGCATGAAGGTCGCCTGCCTGGACGTGACCCCCCCGGGCGACCCGTTCGTCGGGATCAAGGTGGACGTCACCGACGACGCCGGGGTACGGGCGGCCGTCGCCGAGGCGGCCGAGCGGCTCGGCGGCATCGACGTCCTGGTCAACAACGCGGGCATCGGCGCTCAGGGCACCGTCGAGGACAATCCCGACAGCGAGTGGCAGCGGGTGTTCGACGTCAACGTGTTCGGCATGGTCCGGGTGTCGCGGGCCGCGCTGCCGTACCTGCGCAGGTCGGAGCACGCGTCGATCGTCAACACCTGCTCGATCGCGGCCACCGCGGGGCTGCCGAGCCGGGCGCTCTACAGCGCGACCAAGGGCGCGGTGCTGTCGCTGACGCTGGCGATGGCCGCCGACCACGTCCGCGAGGGCATCCGGGTCAACTGCGTCAATCCCGGCACCGCAGACACCCCCTGGGTCGGCAGGCTGCTTGACCAGGCCGACGACCCTGAGGCGGAGAGACAGGCGCTGAACGCCAGGCAGCCCATGGGCCGCCTGGTCAGCGCTGAGGAGGTCGCCGCGGCGATCGCCTACCTCGCAGGCCCCGAGGCCGGGGCGACCACCGGAACCGCGCTCGCGGTCGATGGAGGTATGCAGGGGCTGCGGCTCCGGCCAACCAACTGAGGAAGGGTAACGACCCACGATGAAGTTCGGCCCGGTTGTCGCAGGCGCGGCCCTGCTGGCGGTCATCACCGCCTGCGGCTCCAGCACCCCCACAACAGGAGGCGGTGGCGGGAAGGTCGGCATCGACCACCCGCGCAACGACTCCGACTTCTGGAACTCCTATATCAAGTACGTCCCGCAGATGGCGAGCGAGCTGAAGGTCGACCTGATGCCGGCCACCAACTCGCAGAACGACGTCGCCAAGCTGGTCAACAACGTCCAGGCGCTGGTCGGCCAGGGCGCGAAGGCGATCGTGATGGCGCCGCAGGACACCGGGGCGATCGCCTCGACCCTGCAGATGCTGGAGAACAAGAAGATCCCCGTCGTCACCGTCGACACCCGGCCCGACAAGGGCAAGGTCTACATGGTGGTGCGTGCCGACAACCGGGCCTACGGGACGAAGGCCTGCGAGTTCCTCGGTGCGAAGCTCGGCGGCAAGGGCAAGGTCGTCCAGCTGATGGGCTCGCTCAGCTCGATCAACGGCCGCGACCGGGCCGAGGCGTTCCGTGACTGCATGAAGACCAAGTTCCCCGGCATCTCGGTCTTCGAGGAGCCGACCGAGTGGGAGGGCAGCAAGGCGGCGTCCATGCTGCAGACCCGCCTGGAGCAGAACCCCGACATCAAGGGGATCTACATGCACGCGGGCGGCGTGCACCTGGCGCCGACGTTGCAGGTGCTGAAGCAGAAGGGGCTGCTCGTCCCGCCGGCGGACCCCAAGCACATCTTCGTGGTCTCGAACGACGGCATCCCGCAGGAGTTCGAGGCGATCCGCAAGGGCGACATCGACGCGACGGTCTCGCAGCCCGCCGACCTGTACGCGAGGTACGCGCTCTTCTACGCCAAGGCGGCGGTCGACGGCAAGACCTTCAAGCCCGGCCCGACGGACCACGACAGCACCATCATCCAGCTCCCGAACGGCCTGGAGGACCAGCTGCCCGCCCCGCTCGTCACCAAGGACAACGTGGATGACAAGAACCTCTGGGGCAACCAGGTCAAATAATGAAATTTCACGTTGAAGCCCGCGATGTGGTGAAGCGCTTCGGCTCGACCACAGCGCTGAACCGCGCGGGCATCAGGATCGCCGAAGGGGAGACGCACGCGCTCGTCGGCAGGAACGGCGCGGGCAAGTCCACCCTGGTGTCGATCCTCACCGGGCTCCAGCGTCCGGACGAGGGCGAGGTGCTGTTCTCCGGAGAGGCGGCGCCCGCCCTCGCGGACCGCGACGCGTGGCGGCAGCGCGTCGCCTGCGTCTACCAGAAGTCGACGATCATCCCGGCGCTGACGGTCGCCGAGAACCTGTTCCTGAACCGCCAGACGACCGGCGGGCCGATCAACTGGCGGGCGCTCCGGGCGCGCGCCCGCGAACTGCTCGACACCTACGAGGTGGACGTCGACGCCGCCGCGCTCGCCGGCGACCTGGGCGTCGAGCAGCGCCAGCTGGTGGAGATCGCCCGCGCCCTGTCGTTCGGCGCCCGCTTCATCATCCTGGACGAGCCGACCGCCCGCCTCGACGGCCAGGCCATCGAGCGGCTCTTCACCCGCATGCGGGCGCTGCGCGAGCAGGGCGTGACGATGCTCTACATCTCGCACCACCTGGACGAGGTGTACGAGATCTGCCAGAGCGTCACGGTCTACCGCGACGCCCGGCACGTCGTGACCAGGCCGGTGGCCGAGCTGCCGCACGACGAGCTGGTCGCGGCGATGACGGGCGAGGCCACCGTGGCCTACCAGGCCAGGCTCAGGACGGCGGCCGACAGGGTCGTGCTGTCGTCGGCCGGGCTCTCCCTGGCCGGCCGCTACCAGGACGTGGACCTCGCCGTCAGATCCGGCGAGATCGTGGGTCTGGCCGGATCCGGCAGCAGCGGCAAGGTCGGCCTCGCCGAAACCCTGGTCGGCCTCCGCAGGGCCGACTCGGGCACGGTCACCGTCGACGGCGTCCAGGTGAAGCCGGGCAGCGTGCCCGCCGCGCTCAAGGCCGGCCTCGGGTTCGTCCCGGAGGACCGGCACCACGAGGGCTTCGTCCCCCTGCTGTCGGTCGGCGAGAACGCCACGCTGCCGATCGCGGGCAAGCTCGGCCGCTTCGGCGTGGTCTCACCGGCCCGGCGGCGGGCGAAGGCCGTCCAGATGATCGACAGCCTGGACATCAAGACGGAAGGGCCCGACCAGCCCGTCGCCGACCTGTCGGGCGGCAACGCCCAGAAGGTGGTGTTCGCGCGGGCGCTGGTCGACGACCCGTCCGCGCTGGTGGTGATCAACCCGACCGCGGGTGTGGACGTCAAGGCCAAGCAGGCGCTCCTCGGCGCCGTCGAGGACGCCGTCGAGCGGGGAGCGGGCGCCGTCCTGGTCTCCGACGAGCTGGACGACCTGCGCATCTGCGACCGGGTGCTGGTGATGTTCCACGGCCGGGTCGTCAGGGACGTGCCCCGTGGCTGGACCGACCACGAGCTCGTGGCCGTGATGGAAGGCATAGAAGATTGACCACTCTGACTGCGCCCACCCATCGGGTGCGGCTCGCCAGGTTCCGGGACCTCACGCTGGTCCCGGTCATCGTGCTCCTGCTCATCGTGGGCGCGTTCCTGGACCCCGTCTTCCTGACCCCCGGCAACCTGACGAACGTGCTGCAACAGCAGGCGTCGATCTCGCTGCTGGTGCTGGCCGAGTCGCTGATCCTGATCTCCGGCAAGTTCGACCTGTCGCTGGAGTCGACGGTCGGCATGGCCCCGGCGATCGCCGTGATGCTGGTGATCCCGGCCGCTGCGGGCGGGTTCGGCCTGAGCCTGCCCGGCGCGCTGGTGATCCCGCTCTGCCTGCTCATCGGGGCGGCGATCGGGGCCTTCAACGGGTTCCTGATCATCAAGTTCCAGCTCTCGGCGTTCATCGTCACGCTGGCCATGCTGATCATCGTGCACGGCCTCCAGCTCGGCCCGACCGAGGGCAAGACGCTCTTCCAGCTCCCCGACTCGATCCTCTACCTCGGCAGCGCCACCTGGCTGGGCCTGCCCGCGGCCATCTGGATCGCGGGCCTGCTGTTCGTGGCGGGCATCGTCGGCCTGGCCTACTTCAGGGTCGGCCGCTCGCTCTACGCGATCGGCGGCAACGCCGACGCGGCCCGCGCCGCCGGCATCCGGGTGGACCGGGTGCTGTGGGGCGTGTTCATCCTGGGCGGGACGCTGGCGGCGCTCGCCGGCATCCTGGAGACCGGACGTCTCGGCGCGATCGGCTCGAACCAGGGCGTCGGCTGGATCTTCATGGTGTTCGCCGCCGCCGTCATCGGCGGCGTCAGCATGGACGGCGGCAAGGGCACGATCCTCGGCGCGCTCACCGGCGTGCTGGTGATCGGCCTGGTGCAGAACCTGCTCACGCTCAAGGGCGTGTCCGGCTTCTGGCAGCCGGTCGTCTACGGCGGCATCATCCTCATCGCCCTCATGATCAGCCGGATCGCCGGCGGAAAGGCACAGGACTGATGGCACGACTCGCCCTTCCCCGACACGGTTTCGGCGCCGCGCCGATCGCCGGGCTGTACCAGGAGGTCAGCGACGAGCAGGCCCGTGCGACGGTCGACGCCGCCTGGTCGAGCGGCATCCGGCTGTTCGACACCGCGCCGCACTACGGCGTCGGGCTGTCGGAGCGCCGCCTGGGTGCCGCGCTCGCCGGGCGCTCGGGTTTCGTCCTGTCGACCAAGGTCGGCCGCCTGCTCGTCCCCTCGGCCCGGTCAGGACGCGACGACCAGGGCTTCGACGTGTCCGCCTCGCTGGAGCGGGTGTGGGACTTCTCCCGTGACGGAGTCCTGAGGTCCCTGGAGGAGTCCCTGGAGCGGCTCGGCCTGCCGCACGTGGACATCGCCCTCATCCACGACCCCGACGACCACCTCGACCAGGCGTTGTCCGAGGCGTACCCGGCGCTGGCGGAGCTGCGCTCGCAGGGCGTGGTCAAGGCCGTCGGCGTCGGGATGAACCAGTGGCAGGCGCCGCTGCGGTTCGTCCAGGAGACGGACCTGGACGTGGTCATGCTCGCCGGGCGGTACACCCTGCTCGACCAGTCGGGGCTGCCGCTGCTGGACGCCTGCGAGGCGCGGGGGGTGCAGGTGCTCGCGGCGGGCGTCTTCAACAGCGGCCTGCTGGCCATGCCCCAGCCGTCGGGGACGTACGACTACCTGCCCGCACCCGAGGCCGTCCTCGACCGGGCCAGGCGCATCGCGACGATCTGCGAGGCGCACGGCGTCGTGCTGCCGCAGGCGGCGATGGCCTTCCCGCTGCGGCACCCGGCGGTCGCCACGATCGTCCTGGGCGCCCGCTCACCCGAGGAGGTCAGGGCCAACGCCGAACTCTGGGGACGTCCGGTGCCCGACGCGCTCTGGGCCGAGCTGGAGTCGGCGGGTCTGCTGCCTCAGCCGGGGAACGCGTAGTTCACGATCCACAACCCCGGGATCACCTCGACCTCGCCTCGCAGCGTGAACCCCAGCCGCTCGTACAGCGTCCGGGCGGGAGCGTTGGCGCGCCCCGTGGACACCACGACCCCGCGCCCGCCCGCCCGGGCCATGACCTCCTTGACCAGGGCCCGGCCGATGCCGCGCCGGTGCGCGCCCGGGTGCACCACGAGGCGGTTGACGTCCACCTCGTCCGGGGTCTCCTCCCAGGCCACGGCTCCTACCAACCGGTTGTCGTCGTCGACCGCGCCCAGCCAGAGCAGGGGCTCGGCCAGCAACTCGGTCAGCGTCTCGTGCAGCGGCGGGATCCGGTCGTCGCCGATGATCTCCGCTTCCACGGCGTACGCGGCATGCTGCAGCTCGAGCAGTTCCTGCCCGAGCGCACCATCATCAGGGGAGATTTCGTCAATTCGCATTCGACGAGTATCGCCCACACGGTGGGGGTCAGCCTGCGTCGGATCTGCGGTCGCCGGTCGCCGGCGTGGGGTCCGGCGCGCGCGACACCAGGTCGAGCAGTTCGTCCACCGACCACTGGTCGTAGACGTGCTCGCCGTGCTTGACGGCGAGCACGCGGCCGTCGCGGCCGATCAGGAAGTCGGCGGGCAGGCCCAGCCGGCCGCCGTGCGGGACGGCCGCCGGCGCGCGCCCCTGGCCGCGCAGGAGCCCCCACATGCTGACCGCGAGCGCGCGGACGATCGGCCCCCAGGCACGCGGGCTGAGCAGCGAGCGGGCCGCCGACTTCACGCCGAACTCGGCGTACAACCGCTTGCGCGGGTCGGGGATCACCGCGAACGGCAGGTCGGCGGTGTGCTCGGCCAGCTCTTCCGCGTGCGAGTGGAAGACCACGACCTCGCGGACGCCCGCCGCCTCGATCTCCGCGTGCCGCCGCACCACGGAGCGCAGGTGCAGGTTGCAGACCGGGCATCCGGCGAACCGCCGGAACTGCAGGTGGATCAGCCGGTCGCCGTCGGGGACGGCGACCGGAGGGCCGGAGAGCTGGGTCAGCTCGCGGGGGGTGAGCAGGAACCCGGGTTCGATCGCCGATCGGGACACACCCATCGGACACCCCTCTCGTAGGCGTACAACATACGCTTACGATGATAGGCGTATGGCGTACACTGTCAACCGTCATGCCACGTCCGCGCTCGCTCACTCCTGACCAATTGGCGTCCGCCGCCCTCACCGTCATCGACCGCGACGGGCTCGCCGGGCTGTCGATGCGCGCGGTCGCCCAGCAGGTCGGCATGAGCACCATGGCGCTCTACCGGTACATCGACGATCGGGGAGAGCTCGAACGGCTCGTGGTCGAGCAGGTCCTCGGCACGGTCGACACGACGCCCCCCGCCACCGGCGGGTCCTGGCACCACCGGATCGAGGTCATGGTGGACCGCCTCCGCGGCGTCGTGGGCGCCCACCCATGGGTCGTGCCGTTGGTCATCGCGCACCGGCATCGCTCCATCGGCGTGCTGCGCTGGTCGGAGACGGTGGCCGGCATCTTCGCCGAAGCCGGCCTCGACGGCCGCAGGCGCGTCATCGCCCTGCGCTGCCTACTCGCCTACGTCATCGGGGCGATCCAGCTCGAACACCTCGGGCCGCTGGTGGGGGCCGGTACGCAGGCCATCGCCGACCTGCCGCGCACCGAGTTCCCCCACATGGCCGCCACCGCCGCGCACGTGCACCTGGTCGACGCCGACGAGGAGTTCCACGGCGGCCTCACCAACCTGCTACGCGGCATGGAGGTATGACCCGCGGCGCGCCTAACCGATCTCCCACAGGGCGCCGACGGGCATCGCCCGCATCCGGTCGCCGAACGGGAGCGTCTGCGCCCCCGTGTGGAGCACGATCCCTGCGACGAAGTCGTCCCCGAGCCGGGCGGCGAGATCCGGGAGAGGTCGTGCACATCGCGGGCGATCAGGTCTCCAACGTAGGAGTCGCGGGCCGCCTGCCGGACCGGCGCGGCCTCCGCCCGGCCAGGACGGGGCGGTCTGCCAGCGGGCGGACGACAGGCCGAGCGACTCCAGTGCCGCCCGTCGGACGGTGTACGGCTGGCCCACCAGGGAGCGGCCGTCGTCGTACAGCAGGTCGTAACAGACCAGCACCTCGGCGCCCGCCTCAGGCGAACTCGAAGGCGTGCGCGCCGGGGTTCCCGCCCCTACCCGAGGGCCTTGCGCAGCCAGGACTCCACGCCCGCCACGTGCACCGTGGCCCACGAGCGCGCCACGTCCGCCTGCCGGGCGGCGATGGCCTCGTAGATCGCGGTGTGCTGCTCGCGGGTCTTGTCCATGGCGCCCTCCTGGGTGAGGCCGCGCCAGATCCGGGCCCTGGTGGTGGGCCCCGACAGGCTCTCGATGAACGAGCAGAGCACGCTGTTGCCGGACCCCTGGGCGATGCGCTGGTGGAAGTCCAGGTCGTTGGCGACCAGTTCCTCGACCGTGGGCTCCTCGGGCAGTGACTCCAGGATGGCCCGAAGTTCCTCGATCTCCTCGTCGGTCATCAGCTTGGTGGCCATCGCGGTGGCCGCGGGCTCGAGGATGCGGCGCACCTCGAAGAACTGCAGGACGGTGTCGTCTCGGTGCAGGTCCAGTACGAACGACATGGTGTCGAGCAGCAGGTGCGGCTCCAGGCTGGTGACGTAGGTGCCATCGCCCTGCCGCACGTCGAGGACGTTGATCAGCGCCAGCGCCCGCACGGCCTCGCGCAGCGAGTTGCGTGACAGGCCGAGCCGTTCGGCCAGGTCAGCCTCCTTGGGCAGCCTGTCGCCCGGGGCCAGCTCGCCCGAGAGGATCATCTGCTTGATCTTGTCGATGGCCGCGTCGGTGACCGCCACACTCTTCTCCCTAGACATCGGATGTCTAGGAGTCTATGGCCTTGAAGCGCACCGGGTGGACCCCAGGGACGCGGTCGATCTGGCCGCGCGCCTCCAGGGTGCGCAGGTGCGCAGCGGCCTCGCCGGCCGCCATGCCGCGCAGTACCGGGGCCAGTTCGTCCCAGGGCCTGTTCCAGGTCATCATCGAGGCGGTCTCCCAGATGGTCAGCGGTCGCGTCAGCAGGGCCGCGAGCCGGGTGAGCTTCTCCTCGTGATGGTGGCGGATCTCGGCCGCGCGTGCCGCCACATCCGGAAATATCCACTCATGGGCGGGGAGTGCGTCGAGGGGGCCCAGCTCGGCCACCCGGTCCAGGGAGTCCAGGAAGTCACCCAGCGGATCCACGTCGTCCCTGTCGTAGGGGTAGATGCCGATGTGCGGGGTGATGTCGGGCAGGACGTGGTCGCCGGTGAACAGGCGGTCGGCGTCCTCCAGATGCAGGCAGATGTGGCCGGGCGTGTGGCCGGGCGTGTGCACGGCGCGCAGTTTGCGCCCGGGCAGGTCCACCAGGTCGCCGTCGCGCAGTTCCCGGTCGGGCAGCGCCGGCACGTGCGGACGCCCCGCGCTGGCGGCCTCCACGTCGCCCTCACCGGCGCCCGCACGCCTGAGCATGTCCGCCTGGAAGCTCCTGTGCTCGCCCTCGGCCAGCCCATGTATGAGCCTGACCAGCGCGGCGTCGGCCTCGTGCATGGCGATCCAGGCGCCGGACGTCTCCCTGACCCGGCCCGCCAGCCCCGCGTGGTCGGGGTGGAAGTGGGTGACGACCACGCCGCTGACCGCACTCACGTCCAGGCCGAGGGCGGCCAGGCCGGTCTCCAGGGCCTGCCAGGCGTCGGGATGGTTCCACCCGGCGTCGACCAGGACGGGCCCCCTGGGGGAGTCGACGGCGTAGACGAGCGTGTAGCCCAGCGGGTTGCCCGGGATTGGCACGGGCACGCTCCACACGCCCCCGCCGAGGTCCTGCGGGCGCTGCTGCGCGTACGCCCTGCGCCGGGTCTTCGTCATGGCCGGTTCACGCGGCCCGCTCGAGGATCGTCGCCGTGGCCAGCGCGCCGCCCGCGCACATCGTGACCAGCGCGGTCGTCGAGTCCGAGCGTTCCAGCTCGTGCAGCGCGGACGTGATCAGCCGCGCGCCGGTGGCCCCCACCGGATGGCCGAGCGCGATCGCGCCGCCGTTGACGTTGACCCGGTCGAAGTCCGGCTCGTGCACGCTCGCCCACGACAGCACGACCGAAGCGAACGCCTCGTTCACCTCGAACCTGTCGAGGTCGCCCACGGTCATCCCGGACGAGCCGAGCACCTTGGCGGTCGCGTCGACCGGGCCGTCGAGGTGGTAATACGGCTCCGCGCCCACCAGGGCCTGGGCCACGATCCTGGCCCGGGGGCGCAGGCCGTACCGGGCGGCGGCCTCCTCGCTCATCAGCAGGACCGCGGCGGCGCCGTCCGAGATCTGCGACGACGTGCCCGCGGTGTGCAGGCCGTCGTCGAGCACCGGTTTGAGCCCGGCAAGCCCTTCGGCGGTGGTCTCGCGCAGCCCCTGGTCGCGGGTGACCTCGCCGACCGGGACGATCTCGCGCTCGAACCGGCCGTCGGCCCACGCCTTGGCGGCGAGCCGCTGGGAGCGCGCGCCGAACCAGTCGAGCCGCTCGCGGGTCAGCCCACGCCGCTGCGCGATGCGCTCGGCGGCGGTGAACTGGCGGGGCAGGTCGATGCTCCAGTCGTCGGGACGCGGACTGGCAGGCAGCACGTTGCTGCCGAGCGGCGCCCTGCTCATCACCTCGATCCCGCAGCCGATGGCCACCTCGACCACCCCTGCCCTGATCATCGCCGCCGCCAGGTGCACGGCCTGCTGGGACGAGCCGCACTGCGCGTCGACCGTGGTGACCCCTGTCTGGTAGGGCAGGCCCGCGTACAGCCAGGCGTACCGGCCGATGTGCCCGCCCTGCTCGCCGGCCTGGGTGACGCATCCGGTGAAGACCTGGCCGACGATGGCCGGGTCGATGCCGGCGCGCTCGACGAGGCCGTTCAGCGCGGTGGCCAGCACCTGCTGGGGCTTGAGCCCGGCCAGCCAGCCGTTCCGCTTGCCGATGGGGGTGCGGACGGCCTCGACGATCACCGGTGTGCCCACAGTCGCCTCCAGAATCATGCTCCGGAGCAAACTGTAACGCGTTCTACTTTGCTGCGGAACCCTCCTCGACGGGCAAGCCGCGCGGCAGGCCGAACAGGTCGAACAGGGAGACGTCGAAGAACATCACGACATGGCCGACCCGCGCGCCGGTCAGCGTCAGCACCTGCAGCGCGAACGCGTGATACTCCCCGCCCGCGCGCAGGTACGCCGCGAACGCCGGCTGCCCGTTGGCCGCGACGGGCACCAGGCGCAGATCGCCGGGCTTGTTGGCCGGGCAGTTCGTCACGATGAGCCGGCCGATGTTCTCGGGGCCCTGGTACCAGCCGGGGTACGGCGGCATCTCCCAGATCGCGTCTTTGGTGAACAGCTCGACGATCGCGTCGACGTCGTAGTTCTCGAACGCCGTCATGTACCGGTCGAGCAGGGCCTGCCGGTCGGGAGACAGGGGCTCGACCCGGTCGTCGAGGGTCGGCGACACCTCGTGCAGGCGGGCGCGGGCCCGTTGCAGCATGCTGTTGACGGCGGGGGTCGTGATGTCGAGCGCGGCGGCCACCTCGGCGGCCCGCCAGCTCAGCACCTCACGCAGGATCAGGACCGCGCGCTGCCTGGGCGGCAGGTGCTGCAGGGCGGCGACCAGTGCCAGCCTGATGCTCTCACGCGAGGTCACGATCGACGCCGGATCGCCCGGGCCCGCGCCCACCAGCCCGTCGGGGACCGGCTCCAGCCACGGCACCTCGGGCTGCTCGACGACGGGCGCGGTGGCCTCCGCCTCCGGCGTGCCGAGGCCCGTCGGCAGCGGACGCCTGCTCCGGCTGTCGAGCGCGGTCAGGCAGGCGCGGGTGGCGATGCTGTAGAGCCAGGTACGCAGGGACGAGCGCCCCTCGAACCCCTCGTACGAGCGCCACGCGCGCAGATAGGTCTCCTGGACGAGATCCTCGGCGTCGTGTGCCGAGCCCAGCATGCGGTAGCAGTGCGCCAGCAGCTCGCGCCTCAGCGGGTCGGCGAGCTGCAGGAACTCCTCGTTCGACGGCCTGTCGCTCATGCCCCCCTGTATAGCCGCTGCCTCCGACAATTCTGTTCAGGCCCTTCCAGGGGGACCCTCACGGGCGGCTTCAGGCTCTTCGGGAGGCCTGGGCGCGCCCACGGGCGGCTTCAGCGGTGGGACGTCTCACTCCGGGACCGTGAGGACGATCTTGCCGGTGGTGCGGCCCGACTCGCCCAGCTCGTGCGCCTTCGCCGCGTCCGACAGCGGCATGACGGCGGCCACCTCGGCGCGGAGCCTGCCCGCCTCGGACAGGGCGGCGAGGGCGCGCATCGCGGAGTGGTCCGGCTCGACCAGCATCGGCTCCGACCGGACGCCCCGCTCGGCCGCCTGCCGGTCCAGGTCCTGCGCCAGCAGCGAGAGGGCGAGCGAGACGAGCGTGCCGCCCTCGCGCAGGGTGAGCAGCGAGCGTGGGCCGTAGTCGCCGCCGATCGTGTCGAGCACCGCGTCCACGTCGCGGACGCGCTCGGTGAAGTCCTCGGTTCGGTAGTCGATGAGCTCGTCCGCGCCCAGGTCGCGCAGGAGGTCGTGCTTGGCGGCGCTGGCCGTGCCGATGACGTGCGCGCCGCGGGCCTTGGCGATCTGGACGGCGAAGTGGCCCACCCCGCCCGCCGCGGCGTGGACCAGCACCCGGCTGCCCGCCCTCACCTCCGCCGTGTCCACCAGCGCCTGCCAGGCGGTGAGGGCGGCGAGCGGTATCGCGCCCGCGTGGACGTGGTCGAGTCCGGCGGGCTTGCGGGCGAAGTGCCTGGCCGGAGCCGACACGTACTCGGCGTAGGCGCCGTTGCCCTGCGGGTAGCGGAGCATGCCGAAGACCTCGTCGCCCGGCTTGTACAGGGTCGTCCCGAGGCCGACGGCCTCCACGACGCCCGCGACGTCCCAGCCGAGCGTGAACGGCGGGGGCGTGCGGAGCAGGCCGCCGGTCGCGCGGGTCTTCCAGTCGGTCGGGTTCACCCCTGCCGCGAGCACCCGCACCAGCACCTCGGTAGGGCCCGGCTCCGGCCTGTCCACCTCTACCAGCTTCAGCACCTCAGGGCCGCCCAGGGCGTCCTGGCTGATCGCGCGCATCTTCATGGCGTCCAGCCTGCTCGGTTCCGGCCCGATGCCGCGAGTGGCCCAAGGGTCAAGGTGTGCAAAGATCGGGATGAGCCCCGGGCAGTGGCTCATTTCTGCGCCAGCACCTCCACACCGCCCTGGGTGTCTCACCCCACACCTACCGCCGCACCTTCCGCACAGTGGACGCCGGGTAGTTCCAGCAGCATCCGGGCTCACACCTCAGCTCAGCGATACTCACGACGACGACACGGCAGACCGTGGTCTTGGCTCATCGAGTGGACGATGTCGAGGAGAAGCCGCATGACAGCCTTGCCCGACGACAGTTGGCTTCTCAGCATCCGCCCACAGCCTGCGTGTGTCACCGCGGAGGAGTACGACGCCCTTCCTGAGGAGATCGCCAAGGCCATCGAGATCGTCGATGGTTACGTGGCGTACTGCGCGGTCCCCACCCCTGACCACCAGACGGCGGGGCGACGGCTGGCCAACATGCTGGAGCGTCATGCCCGTACCGCGACGAGCCAGGGCCACGAGTGCCTCACCGTGAACAGCGACGTGGACCTCCGGCTCAGAGACGTGCCGCTACTCAACCGGCGTCCGGACGTCGTGCTCTACCGATGCCTGAACCGCGAGCGGGACGAACGGCTCAGGGCCGAACACGCCCTGCTGGTCGTGGAGATCGTGTCTCCCGGGTCGGAGACCCAGGACACGACCGACAAGCTCGGTGAGTACGCCAAGGCCGGTGTTCCGCACTACTGGATCGTCCGCCTCGACCGTACCGGCGTGTCGATCGTCGAACGTTACCGGTTGGATCGTGCATCAATGCTCTACAAGCACACAGGCACCTTCATGAAGGACGAATCCGGCGATGCTCCCAGTGTCGCCAATCCGATCCCCATCGTGATTGATTGGTCCGAACTGCAGTTCTGAGTCGGGCGGTCGGCCCCCGCGGCGGCACCGAGGCGCTCCTGCTCAACGGTGCGAAGAGAGGTCGGTGATGAGGCGGTCGGCGGCTATTTCGATGCGGCGTTGGATCTGGTCGTACGTGCGGCGCCCGCGGAGCATCTCCAGGAGCTCCTGCACCCACACGCTCGACAGGGAGCCCGCCAGGGCCAGTTGTTCGTCGGTCGCCTGGTCGCTGGTAAGGCCGTCGGCGGCGACGCGGAGCAGCAGGCCGGTCATGCGGTCGCCGAACGGGGTGTCGACCTCGGCCATGATGAGCGAGCGGATCAGTGCGTCGGCCAGTTCGGGCTCGCGCATCAGGCCGCGGGTGGCGCGCATCAGGACGTCGACCGCGCGCCCCGCCGGGGTGGACGCGCCGGGCGGGCGGCGTTCGATGCTGCTTTCGAGGAGGTCGATCTCTTCGCCGACGACGGCCACGACGAGGTCCATCTTCGACGGGAAGTACCGGTAGAGGGTGCCGAGCGCGACGCCTGCCCGCTCGGCCACCGTGCGCATCTGCATCGCTTCGACGCCGCCCCGCGAGGCGAGGGCCGCCGCGGCCTGGACGATGCGCTTGCGTCGCTGGTGCTGGCTACGCGTGCGGACGCTGTGACCGCCGGACGTTGGGTGGTTCTCCATGGTCCCCTCGGTGTCGCTGGGGAGCGCGGCGATCGTCGCCTGCGGGGTGCGCATGAGAACACGTTATCTGATTTCTCGAAAACTCGGCTTGTTACTCGTGAGTCACAAAGAAGCTGCATAGACCCATGTCTGATGCGTTAACGCCGTATATCGAGACTTGTTGCCGTGTGTGGGTGCTGGACACATATTAGAATCTGTTCTAGTTTGCGGAACGGTTGACCGAGCGCTTGCTGGAGGCGCGATGACCGTGGACACGCTCGCCGCCCTGCTGGCGGCCCGGGCCGACGACGACCGTCCCGGGCTGCTCTTCGAGGACCTCGCGTGGTCCTGGCGCGAGTACGTCGCGACCTGCCGCACCGCCGCCACCTGGCTCGACGCGCGCGCCCGTGCGCTGGAGCCCGAGCGCGTCCGCGGCGCGCCCGGGGCGACGCGCTTCGAGGCGGAGGGAGGCGTCGGGGGAGCTGCTGCACAGGCCCGCGCGGATGGGGGCGCGGCCGGCGGCGGTGGGGGGCGGCTGCATGTGGGGGTGTTGTGCGACAACGTCCCGGAGACGCTGTTCCTGCTCGGCGGCGCCGCGCTGAGCGGGCACGTGCTGGTGGCCCTGAACCCCACCCGGTCGCCCGACGAGCTGACCCGCGACGCGCGCGCCACGGACGTGGACCTGCTGCTCTGGGCCGACCCCTACGGCGCGACGGCCCGCCGGATCGCGGCGGCGCTGGAGGTCGACGCCACCCCCTTTCCCGCACTCGAACCGGGCGCGTCAGGCGCCGGTGCTCCGTGCGATGGGCGGGACCCAGGTGAGCTGGTCATGCTGATCTTCACGTCCGGCACCTCGGGACGCCCACGGGCGGTACGCGTCACGCAACGCAAGATCGCGCTCCCCGGCCTGAGCCTGTCGGCGCTGCTCACGCACGAGGACGTCCTCTACTGCACGATGCCGCTCTTCCACTCGGGCGCGATCATGGCGGCCTACGCCCCAGCCGTCGCTTCCGGGGCCGCGCTGGTGCTGCGCAGGAGGTTCTCGGCGTCCGGCCTGCTGCCTGACGTCAGGCGGTACGGCTGCACGTACCTGCACTACGTCGGCAAGGCCCTGTCGTACGTCCTGGCCACCCCCCAACGCCCGGACGACGCGCGCAACCCGCTCAGGATCGCCTTCGGCAACGAGGGCAGCAGCACGGCGATCAGGCGCTTCGGCGAGCGGTTCGGCTGCCGCGTGGTCGACGCGTTCGGCTCCACCGAGACCGCCGTCTCGATCACCCCGGACCCGGCGGCCCCGCCGGGCTCGCTGGGCAGGCTCCCGGACGGTGTCGAGATCCGCGACCCGGTCACGGGCGGCCGGTGCCCTCCGGCGATCGTCGAGGAGGGCCGCCTGGCCAACCCGGACGAGGCGATCGGTGAACTGGTCAACGTGGCCGGGCTGGGCCTGTTCGACGGCTACTACAACGACCCGGACGCGGACGCCGAGCGGATCAGGCACGGCGCCTTCTGGTCAGGTGACCTGGCCTACGCGGACGCGGACGGCTACGTCTTCTTCGCAGGCAGGGGCACGGAGCGCCTCCGCGTGGACGGCGAGAACCTCGCGGTGGCCCCCGTCGAGTCGGCGCTGCGCGAGTTCCCGGGCGTGGTGGAGGCCGCGGTCTACCCCGTCCCGGACGCCGCCGCAGGCGACCAGGTGATGGCCGCTCTCGTCCTGGACGCCCCCTTCGACCCCGCGTCCTTCGCCACCTTCCTGGCGTCCCGGACGGACCTCGGCCCCAAGGCCATACCCCGATATATCCGTATCGCGCGCGACCTTCCGCAGACCCCCTCCCACAAGGTCATCAAGCGCCTCCTCGCCAGGGAAGCCTGGCGCAGCCCCGACCCCACCTGGTGGCGTCCCGCGGCGACGGAGTTCCGGCGGCTGGACCGCGCGGCCGTCGAAGCCATCGAGGACGAGTTCGTCAAGCACGGCAGGCAACACCTCTTGGAGAGCTGAATGGACTTCAACCTGGACGAAACCCAGCAGGATCTGCGAACCCTGGCCGCGGACCTGCTCGCCAAGGAGGCCGCTCCCGAACGGCTGGAGGCGCACGAGAGGAGCGGCCTGCCGCTCGACCCGAAGCTGTGGCAGGCGCTCAGACAGGCGGGCCTGATGAGCGTGTGCCTGCCCGAGGAGTCGGGCGGCGCGGGCCTGGGGCCGGTGGAGATGGCGGTCGTACTGCGCGAGGTCGGCGCGCACGCGGCGCCCGTCCCGGCCCTGGGCACCCTGGTGAGCACGCTCGCCGCGCCACGGCAGGCCGACATCGGGGCGGTGGCGGTCAGGGAGCCGGGCAGGGCGCTGGCCGATCCGCCCGCCACCACGGCCGAACGGTCAGGAAGCGGCTGGACGCTGACCGGCCGCAAGAGCGGCGTCGCCTACGCGCGGGAGGCCGAGGTGCTGGTGACGGCCGACCAGGGCGTGTTCGCGGTCACCGCCCCCCAGGGGGTGGCGGAGCCGACCTCGACCGGCGAGCCCGCCGCCACGCTGGTGTTCGAGGCGACCCCGGCCGAGCGGGTGGCGGGCCCAGAGGGGGTGGACCGGCTCCGGCAGCTGTACACGGCGGGCGTGGCGGCGCAGGCGAGCGGCGTGCTGGCCGGAGCGCTCAAGCTGACCACCGAGTACATCAGGACCAGGAGGCAGTTCGACCGGGCGCTCGCCGAGTTCCAGGCGGTGACCATGCAGATCGCCGACGTCTACATCGCGGGCCGGGCTCTGGACGTGGCCGTGTGGTCCGGCGCCTG
This sequence comes from Nonomuraea sp. NPDC005983, assembly GCF_040614375.1. Lineage (NCBI taxonomy): Bacteria > Bacillati > Actinomycetota > Actinomycetes > Streptosporangiales > Streptosporangiaceae > Nonomuraea > Nonomuraea sp. NPDC005983. Next base: position 16,083 of record NZ_JBEXUP010000090.1, on the reverse strand, counting down.
GCGGCTGGCCGCCGGCCTCCCCGCCGAGGAGGACCTGGCCGTGGCCGCCTTCCACGTCGGCGAGGCCGTCAAGGCGCTGTACACCTGCCAGCACCTGCACGGCGGGCTCGGCCTGGACGTGAGCTACCCCCTGCACCGCTACTTCGCCCACGCCAAGCACCTGAACCACCTGCTCGGCGGCGCCGACGCCCAGCTCGACCTGATCGGAGCGCTCGTCTGATGCTCATCGACCTGACCCCTGACCAGCGCAGGCTCCGCGACGAGCTGCGCGAGTACTTCCAGCAGTGCCTCACGGACGAGGACCGCGCCAAGATCGCCGAGGACCCGTTCGGCGAGGCGTACATGGAGCACTGCCGCAGGCTCGGCCGCGACGGCAAGCTCGGGCTCGGCTGGCCCGAGGAGTACGGCGGCGGCGGGTACGGCCCGTTGGAGCAGCAGATCTTCGCCAACGAGATCGCCAGGGCCGGGGTGCCGTACCCGATCATCACGGTGCAGACCGTGGGCCCCACCCTGATGCAGTACGGCACGCGGGAGCAGAAGGACCTGTTCCTGCCCCGCATCCTGGCGGGCGAGTGCCACTTCGCGATCGGCTACAGCGAGCCGGAGGCCGGCACCGACCTGGCCTCGCTCAGGACGTCCGCGGTGCTCGACGGCGACCACTACGTCGTCAACGGCCAGAAGATCTTCACCAGCGGCGCGCACTACGCCCAGTACATCTGGCTGGCCGCGCGCACCAACCCGGCGGCGAAGAAGCACAAGGGCATCACCATGATGATCGCCTCCACGGACGATCCCGGCTTCTCCTGGACGCCGATCGTCACCATGGACGGCCGGCACCACACCAATTCCACCTACTACACCGACGTCCGGGTCCCGGTGAACATGGTGGTCGGCGAGGTGGACAGGGGCTGGGACCTGATCGTCAACCAGCTCAACCACGAGCGCGTCACGCTCGGCCCCGCCGGCAACCTGGGCCAGACCTACGACCGCTTCCTGGCCTGGGCCCGCCGCTCCGGGCTGGCGGACGAGCCGGACGTGCGGCGCGCGCTGGGCAGGGTGCGGGTCTTCTTCCGCACGAACGAACTGCTGAACTGGCAGGTCGCCGCGAACATGGACCTCGGCTGGCTGGGCGCGCCCGACGCGTCCGCCACCAAGATCTACGGCTCCGAGCGCATGCAGGAGATCGGCAGGATCGTCGGGGACGTCCTGGCCCGCTACGGCGACCCGTCCGACCCGGCCACGGCCGAGTTCATCGAGCGCACCGACCACGCCGCCAAGGGCGCGGTGGTGCTGACCTTCGGCGGCGGGGTCAACGAGGTGCAGCGCGAGCTGATCGCGATGCTCGGCCTGAGCCTGCCGAGGCCGCCCCGATGAGCGAGAGCGAGCTGCGGGAGCTGGCGGCGAAGCAGATGGCGCTCGGCGAGGTGCGAGGGTCTCCGGCCGTCGACCCGGTGAACGCGCCCATGATCAGGCACTGGCTGGACGCGATGGGCGACGCCAACCCGTCCTACCTGGACCGGGGCGTCGCCCCGCCCGCGATGATCCAGGTCTGGACCATGCAGGGGCTTCACCCGGGCGCCAAGGACGGCTCCCCGGTGGACGACCTGTTGGCGGCGCTCAACGGCCACGGCTACACGGGCGTGGTGGCGACCAACTGCGAGCAGACCTACCACCGCCAGGTGCGGCTGGGCGAGCGGCTCACCCCCGCCACCAGGTTCACCGACCTGGCGGGCCCCAAGCGGACCGCGCTGGGCGTCGGCTACTTCGCCACCTGGAACGTCACCTGGTACGACGAGGCGGACGAGCCGGTCGCCGAGATGCTGTTCCGCGTCCTGAAGTTCCGTCCACCGGAGAGGCGGCCGGCATACCCGCTGCAGCCCGCCGTCAACGCCGACACCGCGTTCTTCTGGGACGGCGTCCGCCAGGGCGAGCTGCGCATCCAGAGCTGCGCCGACTGCGGCGAGCTGCGCCACCCGCCGGGCCCGCTCTGCCCGGCGTGCCGCTCGACCAGCAGGAGCCACGTCGTGGCGGCAGGGGAGGGGACGCTCTACAGCTACGTCGTCCACCACCACCCGCCGGTGCCGGGACGCGAGACGCCGTTCGCGGTGGCCGTGGTGGAACTGCCGGAAGGAGTACGGATCGTGGGCAACGTCGTCGACTGCCCGACGGACGAGATCACCATCGGAATGCCGTTGCGCGTGACGTACCGCGCGATGGACGACGAACTGACCCTGCCCATGTGGGCACCACGGGAGCCGTGATGCGGACACTGACAGAAGACCAGGTCGAGGTCGGCCTGGCACTGCCCGGGCTGTCGATCGAGCTGACGCCCACCGTGGTGGTCTCCACCGCGCTCGCCACGATGGACTTCACCCCGGTGCACCACGACGTCGAAGGCGCCCGGGCGCAGGGCTCCAAGGACATCTTCCTCAACATCCTGACCACCATGGGCCTCGTGCAGCGCTACGTCACCGACTGGACCGGCCCCGAGGCGGTCGTCAAGCGGATCGACCTCAAGCTGGGCGTCCCGGCGTACGCGGGCGACCGGCTGAGCTTCGACGGCACGATCGTCGCGCACGACTCGGGCGCGTTCACGGCCGAGGTGCGCGGCAAGGTCAGCCTCGGCGACCACGCCACCGGCAAGGTCGTCTTCACCCTCCCCACCGCCTGAAGGAGCTGTGCGTTGAAGAACGAGGCCGCCATCGCGGGCATCGGGGCCACCGAGTTCAGCAAGCAGTCCGGACGGTCGGAGCTGCGGCTGGCCGCCGAGGCGGTGTTCGCGGCGCTCGACGACGCCGGGCTGTCACCGTCGGACGTCGACGGGATGGTCACCTACACCCAGGACAGCAACCAGGAGATCGCCGTCGCCAGGGAGGTGGGCGCGGGCGAGCTCACCTTCTTCTCCCGCGTGGAGTACGGAGGCGGCGCGGCGTGCGGCACGGTGGCGCACGCCGCGATGGCCGTCGCCACCGGGATGGCGTCCACCGTGGTCTGCTACCGGGCGTTCAACGAGCGCTCCGGGCGCAGGTTCGGGCAGCCGAACGCCCGGCTCGGGGGCGAGCCGACGTCCCAGGGGCTGGAGATGAGCTGGCACGTGCCGTACGGGCTGATGACGCCCGCCGCGTGGGTGGCCATGTTCGCCCAGCGGTACCTGCACGCCTTCGGGGCGACGTCCGAGGACTTCGGACGGGTCGCGGTGGCGATGCGGCGGCACGCGGCCACGAACCCGGCCGCCTGGTTCTACCAGCGGCCGATCACGCTGGAGGAGCACCAGGAGTCCAGGTGGATCGTGGAGCCGCTGCGGCTGCTCGACTGCTGCCAGGAGAGCGACGGGGCCGTGGCCCTGGTCGTGACCTCCGCGGAGCGGGCGCGCGACCTGCGGCGATCGCCCGCGGTCGTCACGGCCGCGGCGCAGGGGGCGGGGGCGGGGCAGATGATGATGACCAGCTACTACCGCGATGACATGACCGGTCTGCCGGAGATGTCGGTGGTGGGCAGGCGGTTGTGGGAGATGTCGGGGCTGGCTCCGGAGGACGTCCAGACCGCGATCCTCTACGACCACTTCACCCCGTTCGTGCTGGTCCAGCTGGAGGAGCTCGGCTTCTGCGGCCGGGGAGAGGCCGCCGGCTACATCCGTGACGGCGGCATCGAGCTGGGCGGCAGGCTGCCCGTGAACCCGCACGGCGGGCAGCTCGGCGAGGCGTACATCCACGGCATGAACGGCATCGCGGAGGCGGTGCGGCAGATCAGGGGCACGTCCGCGAACCAGGTGCCGGGCGTGCGCAACGTACTGGTCACCGCGGGGACGGGGGTGCCGACCAGCGGGCTGATCCTGTCGGCGGGCTGACCGTTCCGGGTGATCAGTGGATGGGGACCGAGAAGAACACGATCATCGCGATCGCCACGCACACCAGGAACCCGGCCACCTCCCACGCCCAGTCGTGGTGCCGCTCCTCGCGCCAGCGCTTCGCCGGCCCCTTCCTGGCGACGCGCGCCCGATTGGGGCCGGGCCGCAGCTCGGCGCCGAGGACGGGCTCGGGTTCGGGTTCGGGCTCGGGTTCGGCGGCCGGTTCCGTCAGCGGCATCCGGTAGACCGGCTCGCGTCGCTGTGGCCGGGGCGTGAACAGGCTCGCCTCAGGTGCCTGGGGCGCGAGGACGTCCCCGATCGCGGGCTGAGGCTGGGTGATGGGCTCGTCGTCGAGGACGTCCGCCGGGAGGGGAGCCGCCGGCGTCGAGCCCTCGGCCGGGTCAGCCGGCGCTCCCCACGGAGCGAGGTCGGTCTGTGGAGGGGAGGCCGGGGCTCCGAACGGTGCGAAGTCCGTCTGTGGAGGGGAGGCCGGGGCTCCGAACGGTGCGAAGTCCGCCCCCGAGGGGGTCGCGGGGCGGAAGAGGCTGGGGGCGGGGGCGCTGGGGAGTTTCGGCATCGGGGCGGTGGTCGCCTCGTGCGCGGGGGTCCGCGACGGCGCCGGCGGGGTCAGCAGGTCCGTCGGGAAGATGCCCGTGGTGGTCGCCGGGTCGGTGTCCACCGGCGGCAGCGGCCACGTCGGCGGCCCCGGCCACAGCGGCTTGACGAACATCGGCGCCACGCGTCCCTTGGCGGGCGCCTGGGCGGAGTGCGGGTCGGCGAACCGGGCGCGCAGCGTGGCGGGCGGCGTGGGCCACGACAGGCGGCCGAGCACGTCCCGCAGCGGCGCCACCCCCAGCGCGCCGTAGACGTCCGCCATCGGCTTGGGCATGCGGACGCCGATGACGGCCGCCAGCGACGAGTCGAGCACCTGCCGGTAGCGGCGCGTGGCGCCGGTCGCCAGCTCATCGGCCGTGTCGGGCGCGACGTCGAGCACCCGGGCCAGCTCGGCCCTGTCCAGCCCGCACACCTCGCCGAGCAGCAGCACCTCGCGATGGTGCGGGCGCAGCTCGCGCAGCGCCCGCTCCACCAGCGCGGAGGCGGGGTCCACGAGTGGATCGACGCGAGGAGGCGCGTAGACGACGTCCCGGCGGAGGATCGCGCGGCGGGCGTACGCGTACAGCGCGGCGCGCGGCGGCGGCGTGGCGGGGACGGCGGCGAGGACGGCCACCAGCACGTCGGCCGCGGAGCCTGGGTCGCCGAGCTGGTCGGCGCAGTACGCGAACAGCCCGGCGGCGTGCCGGTCGTAGAGCTCTGCGATCAGCTCGGCGCGCGGACGCTGACCGGTGAGCGGATGGGTCACGGGCCGATTCCTCTAGCTGTCAAAGCGGGTGCGGGGGGTAAGGGGAAGACAACGGAAGGTCGTGGAGCAATCATGCCAACTCACCCAGGTCCGGCGCACTATTTGCGGGGCAATTCCCGAGATTGATCCAGGTCAGGTGAAGCGCTTAAGGGCAGGGCGGGGGAACATGCAGCTCAGGATCGCCGTAGTCTTGTGGGCCAAATAGATCATGCGGCGGTCGTGGCAGGGGGGCTGCGGCCCTGCCACGATGCGAGAGGTCGCGCGTGATCACATTTGACGCAGTCACCAAACGCTATCCAGACGGAACGGTCGCCGTGGACCACCTCAGCCTCGAGGCGCCCACGGGTGAGATCACCGTGTTCGTCGGCCCTTCTGGCTGCGGGAAGACGACGTCCCTGCGAATGATCAACCGGATGATCGACGCCTCGGAAGGGCGGATCCTGCTCGACGGCGAGCCCGTCCAGGGCATCGATCCGCCGACGCTGCGGCGCGGCATCGGGTACGTCATCCAGCAGGCGGGTCTGTTCCCCCACCGGAAGATCATCGACAATGTCGCGACCGTGCCCCACCTGCTCGGCTGGGACAAGAAGAAGGCCCGCGACCGGGCCATGGAGCTGCTCGAACGCGTCGGGCTCGACACGGCGTTCGCCGAGCGGTACCCCTTCCAGCTCTCCGGCGGCCAGCAGCAGCGCGTCGGCGTGGCCAGGGCGCTGGCGGCCGACCCGCCGGTGCTGCTCATGGACGAGCCGTTCAGCGCGGTCGACCCGATCGTCCGCACCAGCCTTCAGGACGAGCTGCTCAGGCTCCAGTCGGAGCTGAACAAGACCATCGTCTTCGTCACCCACGACATCGACGAGGCGATCAAGCTCGGCGACCGCGTGGCGGTCCTGCGGGTGGGCGGCAAGCTGGCGCAGCTGGCCGACCCCAAGACGTTGCTGTCGGAGCCCGCCGACGACTTCGTCCGCGAGTTCCTCGGCCACGACAGGGGCATCCGCCGGCTGCAGTTCGTCTCCACCGACGGGCTGCGCCTGCGCACGGACCTGACCACCCCCGAGGGCTCCACGGGCAGCCCGGACGAGCCGTGGCTGCTGGTCGTCACCCCCGACGACCGGCCGCTCGGCTGGATCTCCAGGGAGCGCCCCGACGAGCTGGAGCCGTACGGGACGTTCGTCCTCGGCCGGGACTCCATGCGCTCAGCGCTCGACTCGGCGCTGCTGTCGCCGTCGGGCTGCGCGGTGGCGGTCGACGGCGACGGCAAGGTCGTGGGGGTCGCCACCCGGGAGGCGCTGGACGAGGCGCTGGCGGAGGCGGCCGATGGCTGACGGACCTCCCACACTCTGGGAGTGGATCGCGCGCAACTGGGACACCGGGCGGGTCGACAGCATCAAGAACCTGCTCGGCGACCACCTGGTGATGTCGCTGGTGCCGATCGCGGTCGGGCTGGTGCTGGCGCTGCCGCTGGGGCTGGCCAGCGTCCGCTGGCGGTGGCTCTACCAGCCGACGGCCGGGGTGTTCAACATCATCTACGCGCTGCCCTCGCTGCCCGTCTTCATGTTGCTGATCTCGGTCACCGGCCTGTCGAAGATCACCGTGATCATCCCGCTGACCTTCTACGCGATCGCCGTGCTGATCCCCGCGGTCGTCGACGGGCTCGGCTCGGTGCCCGACCACGTGCGCCAGTCGGCGGTCGCGATGGGCTTCACGCCGCTGCGCCGCCTGGTCCAGGTCGAGCTGCCGATCGCGACGCCGGTCGTGCTGGCCGGGCTGCGGGTGGTCGCGGTGTCGAGCATCAGCCTGGTCAGCGTCGGCGCGCTGATCGGCCAGGGCGGGCTCGGCATGCTGTTCACCAGGGCGTACCAGAACCCGTTCCTGCCGCCGGTGGTCGTCGGCATCGTGCTGATCGTGGCGCTCGCGTTGCTCGCCGACGGCCTGCTGGTGCTGGCGCAGCGGCTGCTCACGCCGTGGGTGCGGGCAAGGAGGGCGACGTGACCTGGCTGATCGACTTCTTCGGGACCGCGGCGCACTGGTCAGGCCCCGACGGCATCCCGGCCCGGCTGCTGGAGCACCTGCAGTTCTCGGCGCTGGCGCTGGCGGTGGCCATGGTGATCGCGGTTCCGCTCGGGCTGCTGATCGGGCACACCGGCAGGGGCGGGCTGGGCGTGGTCGTCACGGCCAACCTGGCCAGGGCGCTGCCGACGCTGGGCCTGCTGGTGCTGTTCGTGCTGCTGCTCGGCACCGCCTCGATCCTGCCGGTGATCATCCCGCTCGTGCTGCTGGCCGTGCCGCCGATCCTGGTGAACACGTTCGAGGGGATCAGGGGCGTCGATCCCGAGCTGCGTGACGCCGCGTACGGGATGGGCCTGACCGGCGGGCAGGTGCTCGGCCGGGTGCTGGTCCCCGTGGCGCTGCCGCTGATCCTGCTCGGGCTGCGGCTGTCGGCCATCCAGGTGGTCGCGACCACGACCGTCGCGGCCTACACCGGGCTGGGCGGTCTCGGACGCTACGTCATCGACGGTTTCGCGACGAAGGATTACGCGAGCGTCGTTGGTGGTTCGGTACTGATTGTGCTGTTTGCGCTGGTTGTGCAGATCGTGTTCACGCTGGTCCAGCGGGTGACGATCTCTCCGGGGGTGAGCCGGCGAGTTAAGGTCCGATAATCTCCCGTATTACCCCCCGTTTAGAAGGGAAATCTGATGAAACGCATCTTCGGCACCGCGGCACTCCTCCTGTCCGCGACGCTGGCCTTGACCGCATGCGGTGGCGGAAGCAGCAGCGGCGGCGGCAACCCGCTCGACACCACGAGCGCGGCGCCCAGCGGCTCGGCCTCCGCCGCGGGCGGGGGGAAGGCCGTCATCGGCTCGTTCGACTTCGACGAGAGCGTGCTGCTCGGCTCCATCTACGCGCAGGCCCTGGAGGCCAAGGGCGTCCAGGTCGAGGAGAAGCCCCGCATCGGCAGCCGCGAGGTCGTCTACGACCAGGTCAAGAGCGGCGGCCTGACGGTGGTGCCCGAGTACAACGGCAACCTGCTCGCCTTCGTCGACCTGGAGAACAAGGCCGCGACCACCGACGAGGTCAACGCCGCGCTGAAGGAGAAGCTGCCGGCCGAGCTTGAGGTCCTCGACTCCTCGCCCGCCGAGGACAAGGACTCCCTGTCGATCACCAAGGACGCCCAGGCCAAGGGCTCGCTCAACTCCGTGGAAGACCTGGCCAAGGTGTCGAAGACGATGACCGTCGGCGGCCCCCCCGAGTTCAAGAAGCGCTGGGAGGCCCGCTTCAAGGAGGTCTACGGCCTGGAGTTCAAGCAGTGGAAGCCCACCGGGCCCACCACCGCGGACGCCATCAAGGACGGCACGATCCAGGTCGGCAACGTGTTCACCACCGACCCCAAGATGACGGCCAACAACCTGGTGGCCCTGCAGGACCCGAAGAACATCTTCCCCGCTCAGAACGTGACGCCGCTGGTCAACAAGGCCGGCGCCAACGACACGATCAGGACGACGCTGAACGCGGTCTCGGCCAAGCTCTCGACGCAGTCGCTGCTCGACATGATGCAGAAGATCTCCGTCAACAAGGACGAGCCCGCCACGGTGGCCAAGGAATGGCTGACCTCGAACGGCCTCGGCTGACCCGCCCCGTGAGGGCTCCCCTCCCCTGGGAGCCCTCACGGTGAGCGAGTTCACCGAGGCGATGGCCCAACTCGCCGCCGGCGTGGCGGTGGTGACCGTGCAGGACGGGCGCGACGACCTGGGGGCCACGGTGTCGGCCCTGATGTCCGTCTCGCTGGAGCCGCCCCTGGTGCTGGTCAGCCTGACCAGCAGCGGCTACCTCTGCGAGGTGCTCCTCAGGCAGGACCGGTGGGCGGCCTCGCTGCTGTCGTCCGGGCAGGCGGCCATCGCGAGCCGGTTCGCCGCGGCGGGCCGTCCCAGCGCCCGTCACCTGGTGGCGGGTGTCGAGCATCGGCGCGGCCCGCACACCGGCGCCCTGGTGGTCGAGGGCGGGGTGGCCGCGCTCGAAGCGGAGACCACCCGGGTCGTCCCGGCGGGCGACCACACCCTGTTCCTCGCCCGCGTCCTGGACGTCTGCTACGTCAACGCGTCGCTGCACCCCCTGGTGCGGCTGCGCGGGCGCTACCGGCCGATGGGCTCCTGAGCCTCAGCGGATGGTGTACCAGCCGGGCAGCGAGAGCGGGCCGCCGGCGGGCAGGCCGAGCTCGGCCGACAGGCGGGCCAGCGGGCCCCAGGCGTCCAGCCTGACCCTCGCCAGCGCCGCCGCCTTGTCCTCGCTCGACTCAGGGCCACGCAGGCGCTCCAGCGGGTTGAGCCGCGGGTAGGAGCGGACGGGCGCGTCGTCGGCCAGACCCGCTCGCTTCCTGGCCAGGCCCAGGGCGTCGTCCAGGCCGCCCAGCTCGTCCACCAGGCCGCCCGACAGCGCGTCGGCGCCGGTCCAGACCCTGCCTCGGGCCAGCTCGTGGGCGCGGTCGCGGGTGAGCTCGCGGCACTGCGCCACCTTGCCCACGAAGTCGTCGTAGATGCGGTCGAGCCAGGCGTTCACCCGCTCCCACTGCTCGGGGGAGAAGGCGCGGGTGGTGGAGAACATGCCCGCGTTGGCGCCCTCGGCCACCTGCTCGGAGGTGATGCCGATCCGCTCCAGCAGCTCCGACAGCACCGGCTTGCCGCCGAAGACGCCGATCGAGCCCGTCAGCGTGCCCGGCTGGGCGACGATCACGTCCGCCGCCATGGAGACGAAGTAGCCGCCCGACGCCGCCACGTCCCCCATCGACACGATCACCGGCTTGACCCTGCGTGTCAGGACGACCTCGCGCCAGACCGTGTCGGAGGCCACGTACGAGCCGCCGGGGCTGTCGACCCGGAAGACGACCGCCTTGACGTGCTCGTCGCGCCTGGCCGCGCGCAGGGCGGCGCTGACCGTGTCGGAGCCCATCGCGCCGCTACCGCCGAGGGGGCTGCGCCCGCTGCGGCCGGTCCTGATCTGGCCCGTGCCGTGGATCAGCGCGAGGCCGTCGGCCGTCGGGTTGGGCAGCTTCCGCACCGCGGCCGCCCTGGCGTACCTCGACACGAAGAGCAGCTGCGCCTCGCCACCCGCCGCCTGCTTGACCTCGTCGTACACCTCGTCGCGGTAGGCCAGCCCGTCGACCAGCCCGGCCTCCAGCGCCTCCGCGCCGATGAACGGCCCGCGGTCGATCAGCTCGCGGACCTTGGCCGGGTCGAGCCTGCGCCCGTCGGCGATGCCCGCGACGAGCTGCTCGGTGACCGACTCGACGATGCGGGTCGTCGACTCGCGGTGCGCCTCGGTCATGTGGTCCTGGGTGAAGGTGTTGGCCGCGGTCTTGTACTCGTGCCGCTGGCCCATCTCGTACCCGACGCCCAGCTTGGTCAGGGCGTTCTTGACGAAGCGCTGCTCCACCGCCACGCCCGTCAGCCCCACGTCGCCGCTCGGCTGCAGGTAGACCCGCTCGAACGCGCTGGCCAGGTAGTACGGGACGGTGCCGCTGCCGAACTCGCCGAACGTCTCGCCGAAGGCGACCGTCAGCTTGCCCGAGGCGCGGAAACGGCTCACGGCCTCGCGCAGCTCCTGCACCATGGCCAGGCCGAGCGGGTTGCCGCCGATCTTCACGATCAGCGCCTTGACCCTGGAGTCCTGACGTGCCCGCCTGAGCCCGGACAGCACGTCCGACAGGCGGGTCTTGCGCATGGACAGCACGGCGGCGAGCGGGTCGGTCGGCGGCCCCTCCGTGAGCCCCTCGGTCAGATCGAGTTCCAGCACCAGCGGGGCGGTGCGCCGCTGGCGAAGCCTGTCGACGGTTTCGAAGATCGCCTTGCCTGCGTCCATAGAAGCCACCCTAAGCGGCGGAAGTAGGTCATGGGCTTGCAACTCATGCCGAAAGGGTCAGCGTTTGGCGGTGAGGGTCTGGGCCGCCTTCTTCAGCGCCGCGCTCTTCGAGGCGGAGCTGAGCCGCACCTTCTCGGCGGCCTTCAGGGCGGACGTGCCGTTCACCCCGTTCGCCCAGTTCAGCCACCCCACGAGCAGCGCGCCGTCGAGCTGCTCCCGGCCCGTCCCGGACGCCCTGAGCACCCGGTACGCCTTGCCCAGGCTGGACGCCTTGGTCAGCTCGGGGAAGACCCCGCTGCCCTTCTGCACCAGCTGGAGGTAGCAGACCAGCGTGGCGTCCGGGATCGTCCCGCTGCTGCGGTGGATCTCCACCGCCCACTGCTTGGCCGTCAGGCGCTTGCCCGCCGAGCCGCGCGTGCAGACCTGGGCGGCCGGCTTCGCGGTGACGGTCACCGTCACGGTGACGGTCGGCAGCGGCACCGGCGTCGGGTCCGGCTGCTGGACACCGTCGCCGTCGCCGTCGCCGTCGCCGTCGTCCTCGCCGTCGCCCGAGGACGGGCCGGGCGACGGCGAGGGGCCGCTGCTGCCGGTCGGGTCGGGCACCGGGGGCACGGAGGGGCTCTGGGAGACCGACGGCTGCGGCGAGGCACCCGTCAGCGCGGCCAGCACGTCCAGCCGCGGGGTCGTCACCGCGGCGCCGTTGGCCTGGTAGACGTACGGCCTGCCGGACGTCTTCAGCTTCTCGACCAGCTCGCTCATCGGGGTCTGCGGCGACTGCGCCTTCAGCAGCGCCAGCGCGCCCGCCACGTGCGGCGCGGCCATCGAGGTGCCGCTGTGCACGGCCATCTGGTTGTCGGGCACCGACGAGTCGATGTCCACGCCCGGCGCGAACAGGTCCAGCACCGCGCCGCGGTTGGAGAAGTCGGCGATGCGGTCGTCGCCGTCGTTCGCGCCCACCGCCACCGCCGACGAGACACACGCGGGGAACGAGGCGCCCTCGAAGTACTCGTTGCCGGCGGCCACCACCGTCGCGACGCCCTTGCTCAGCAGGTCGTCGATCTTCGGCTTGAACGCCAGGCCCTCTTCGGTGTCGTCGCAGTACCCCTCGGACGGCATGCCGCCCAGGCTCAGGTTCACCGCGGCGATGGGCTGCGTCCCGGCCAGCCCGGCGATGTGGTCCATGGCCAGCCGCAGCGACGACTCGAACGCGAGCACGCAGGACGGCTCGCCGCAGACGTCCTCGTCGTCGACCCGGCTGAACACCTGCACCGCGATGATCCCGGCGCCCGGCGCGACGCCGCCGGTGCCCGCGGCGATGCCCGCGACGTGGGTGCCGTGCTCGCACATGTTGACCCCGCCCGCCATGCACTTGGGCGTGGTGGCGTCGGCCGCGCCCGCGCCGACCTGCGTGGCCTGCCCGTTCGGGCAGAGCGACTGCACGCCCTGGTCCACGGCGGAGAAGCAGGCCTCGGCCACGATCCGGCCGCCGAGGAACGGGTGGTCGCGGTCGATCCCGGTGTCGAGCACGGCCACCGCCTGGCCGCTGCCGGTGAACCCCTGCGCGTGCGCCTGGTCGGCGCCGATGAGCTGGAGGTTGGACACCTGCGTCGGGGGGTAGGCGCGGTCACGGTGGATCGAGGCGACTGCGGGGTTGTCCGCCAGCGAGGCCAGCTCCTCGGCCGTGCCCTCCACGACCATGAACGGCTGGTTCTCCGGGCGGAGCAGGACGTCCACGCCGGAGGCCGCGGGGTCGTCCGGCGCGGGGCCGGTCAGCTCGACGATGGCCCGCACGGGGCCGTCGTCGACGGCCAGGCCCTCCTCCAGCTTGGCCGTCGCGGACGCGCTGGGCGAGGGGGTCGGCTCGGCGGCGAACGCCGGGGCCGCGGGCAGCAGGGCGAGCACGATCGAGCACACGATCAGGGGGCGAAGTCGCACGCACGTCCTCCGAGGTGATGATCTCGGAGTTTATGGTCATTTATCGGACACGCACAGAGCCCCAGGCCGGTTTCTCACCGAATATTCAGCCTTGCCGGTAGAGCCACACCGCCCCGAGCGGCGGCACCCGCATGGTCGTCGAGTGCGGCAGCCCGTGCCAGGGCTCCTCGACCGCCTCGACCGCGCCGCTGTTGCCCACGCCGCCGCCCCAGTAGTCGTAGGCGTCCGTGTTGATCACTTCCATCCACCGGCCGCCGTACGGGAGGCCGAGCCGGTACTCCTCGTGCGGCGCGCCGCTGAAGTTCACCACGCACGCCAGGGCCGACCCGTCAGTCGCGTACCGGACGAACGAGAACGTGTTGCCCGGCGCGTCGTCGGCGTCGATCCACCGGAACCCCTCGGGCCGCGCGTCCTGCTCCCACAGCGCCGGGGTGTCGCGGTAGAGCGCGTTCAGGTCGCGGACCAGCCGCTGGACCCCCTTGTGCCCGTCGAACTCCAGCACCCACCAGTCGAGCCCGCGCTCCTCCGACCACTCCGAGCCCTGGCCGAACTCGCCGCCCATGAACAGCAACTGCTTGCCCGGATGCGCCCACATGAACGCGAGCAACGCCCTGAGCTGCGCGAAACGCTGCCACTCGTCGCCCGGCATCTTGCCCATCAGCGAGCCCTTGCCGTGCACCACCTCGTCGTGCGACAGCGGCAGGACGTAGTTCTCCGAGTAGGCGTACAGCAGCGAGAACGTCATCTGATGGTGGTGGTACTGGCGGAAGATCGGCTCGTGCCGCAGGTAGGCGAGCGTGTCGTGCATCCAGCCCATGTTCCACTTGAAGCCGAAGCCCAGCCCGCCCAGGTGCACCGGACGCGACACCCCCGGCCACGCCGTCGACTCCTCGGCCACGGTCGAGATGCCGGGACCCTCCCGGTAGCTGACCGCGTTCAGCTCCTTGAGGAACTCCACCGCGTCGAGGTTCTCCCTGCCCCCGTACACGTTCGGTGTCCACTCGCCCTCGCGCCGCGAGTAGTCGAGGTAGAGCATCGAGGCCACCGCGTCCACCCGCAGGCCGTCGACGTGGAACTCCTTCAGCCAGAACAGCGCGTTCGCGACCAGGAAGTTCCGCACCTCCCTGCGCCCGTAGTCGAACACGTACGTGCCCCAGTCGGGGTGCTCGCCCCGCGCCGGGTCGGCGTGCTCGTACAGCGGGGTGCCGTCGAAGCGTGCCAGCGCCCAGTCGTCCATCGGGAAGTGCGCCGGCACCCAGTCGAGCAGGACGCCCACGCCGCTCTGGTGCAGCCGGTCGACCAGGTGGCGGAACTCGTCGGGCGAGCCGAAACGGGCCGTCGGGGCGTAGTAGGAGGTCACCTGGTACCCCCACGAGCCGCCGAACGGGTGCTCGGCCACCGGCAGCAGCTCCACGTGCGTGAACCCCATGTCGAGGACGTACTCGGTGAGCTGCTCCGCCAGCTCCAGGTACGACAGGCCGGGACGCCACGAGCCCAGGTGGACCTCGTAGATGCTCATCGGGCCCTGCTGCGGGTCGCGCTCGCCGCGAGCGGCCAGCCACCCCTCGTCGCCCCAGGCGTAGGACGAGTCCTCGATCACGGACGCGGTCTGCGGCGGCACCTCGGTCCGCCTGGCCATCGGATCGGCCTTGTCGCGCCACACCCCGTCGGCCCCCAGGACCTGGAACTTGTACCGCTCCCCAGCGCCCAGACCCGGGATGAACAGCTCCCAGACGCCCGAACGGCCCAGCGAGCGCATCGGGTAGGCGGTGCCGTCCCAGTGGTTGAAGTCGCCGACGACCCTGATGCCGCGCGCGTTGGGCGCCCAGACGGCGAACGCCGTGCCGTGGACGTCCTGGTGCTCCATCACGCGCGCCCCGAGGGCCTCCCACAGCCGCTCGTGGCGGCCCTCGCCGATGAGGTGCAGGTCGATCTCGCCCAGCGTGGGCCAGTGGCGGTACGGGTCGCCCGTCGTGTACGGCTCGGCGCCCGCGTACTCGACGCTCAGCGTGTAGTCGGGGACCTTGTCGAGCCCCTGGACCGTCACCTCGAAGACCCCGTGCGCCACGTGCTTCATGTCGTGTGCGGTGCCGTCGTCCAGCACCACCCGGACCCGTTCGGCCATCGGGCGCAGCGCTCGGAACCTCACGCCGCCGGAGACGGAGTGCGCTCCGAGAATCGAGTGCGGATCGTGGTGCGCCCCGCCCGCGAGGCGGTCGAGCTCTGTCCTCATCGGCATATCCCAACATTGCCCTACGACGACCGTCCAACCCAGGCACTGCCCGCTTTCACCGCGACAATCACCAAAAGTGCGAAATAGCGGGTTTATCGCGGCAGGGTGCCAGGCCAGAGACCTGATCTTTTCCCTGCCCCCGGGAGGCCATGCTGACGGGCCGCTCGCCCACGCCGAATCTTTAACAGGTCAGGGCAGGGGCGTCGGCCGCTGCGCGACCGCGGGGCGGATCCGGTACGAGTCGCCGTCGGTGGGCGGGCCGGCGTGGCCGGCGACGATGATGAAGAGCGCGAGGGCGAGTCGGAGGAACACGGCACCACTCCTTGGCCGGTGGACTCATCGTGGGCGATCGCTTACGTAGAGTAGCGGCGAACGGTCTGGGCGACGTCCGAACGCGAATACGTGTGGCTTTCAGGGCCCGGGAAGAGCGACGGCGAGGTCGTCCAGGGGGATGGTGCCGCCCGCCTCGATCGCGGCGGCGAGGGCCGTTTCACCCAGCGACGATCGCACGGCGACGGTGACGCGGTCGACGTCGCCGCGTTCGGCCTGGGGGAGCGGGACCCCCACCGACTCCCTCAGGGCGGCGGCCCTGCCGAGCAGGAGGGCGGCCTCCTGGTGACGGTCCTGAAGCGCCCGCGCTCCGGCGAGCCCCTCGAGGGCGAGCGCGATCGCGCGAGGGTCGCCGACCTTGCGGGCCGTCGCCAGGCTCTCCAGGTGGAGGTCCTGCGCCGCGCCGGCGTCTCCGCGCTGCTCGGCGACGAAGCCCAGCTCCGCCAGGATGAGGGCGGCGCCCGGGTCGCCGGCGACGTCCCGCACCCAGCCGAGCCAGTCGCGCAGGCGCCGCTCGGCCTCGTCCAG
>NZ_JBEXUP010000089.1:0-37026 GCF_040614375.1 Nonomuraea sp. NPDC005983 | reverse complement strand
ATGCCCTTGAGCCCGGCGGCCCCGCCGAGCCCGGCCACCGGGTTGACGACCAGGCCCACGACCTCGCCGCGTGCCGCCACGGGTCGCGTGTCGGGGGTCATCGATCAGCCCCCGGCCGCGAGGTGCTTGCGGACGTAGGCGCGCCAGGTCGGCGCCCACTGCTTGGGGTCGTCGAGGGAGGTCGGGTCGATCTTGTGGATCGTCTGGTTGTAGGGGGCGCCCTTGACGAACTCCGGATCCCGCCGGGCCTCCTCGGCGACGTGCGCGAGGATGGCGGCGTACTCGTCGAGGTCCTCGCGGGAGTACGACTCGGTGGGCTCCAGCGTGAACGGCTCGGGCACGACGTACGGGTGGTGGCTGGTCCAGTAGTGGACCCCGAAGTCGGCCGCCCTGACGCCGATCTCCTCCGAGTGCACCCCGGTCTCCTCCGACAGTTCCTGCCAGGAGTAGCGCACCTGCTCGACCCGCCGCTTGTCCCACGGCGCCGACGCCCCGGGGATCTGCAGGATCCGGTGCATCAGGTAGTTGTTGTTGAGCACCGCCGTCTCCGCCACCTCGCGCAGCCCGTCGGCGCCGAGCGCCATGATCCACGCGTACGCGCGGACCACGTTGGGCGTGACCCCCAGGAACGGCCGGATCTTGCCGACCGACTTCTCCGGCGTCGCGAGCCCGTACGCCGACCCGTCGAACGTGACCACCGGCCCCGGCAGGAAGGGCGCGAGGTCGTCCGAGACGCCGCAGGCTCCGGCCGCCGGGCCACCGCAGGCGTGCGGCGTGGAGAAGGTCTTGTGCAGGTTGAAGTGGCACAGGTCGAACCCGGCGTCGCGGGCGCGGGTGATGCCGAGGATGCCGTTGGCGTTGGCCTGGTCGTAGCAGGCCAGGCCGCCGACCGAGTGGACGAGGTCGACGAACTCCCTGATGCGGGGGTTGAAGATCCCGGTGTCCTCCGGGTTGGTGATCATGAGCGCGGCGGTGCGGGGCCCGATGGCGGCCCGCAGCGCCTCGATGTCGGGGTAGCCGTCGGCGTCCGGCATCAGGGTGATCACGTCGTAGCCCGCGGTCTTGGCGCAGGCGGCGTTCGACGGGTGCGAGAACATCGTGGTGATGACCTGGTCGCGGTGCGTCTCGCCGCGGGAGGCGTGGTAGGCGCGGATCATCGCGATGTTGGCGTAGATGGCGGCCGAGCCCGACCCGGGCTGGAGCGACACCCGTGACATGCCGGAGATCTCCGCCAGCATCCGCTCCAGCCTCCAGTAGATCTCCAGGACGCCCTGCACGGTGTCCTCGTGCTGGAGCGGGTGGAGCTCGGCGATCGCGGCGGCGAACTGGTCGTTGACCTTGGGGCTGTACTTCATCGTGCAGGTCCCCTGGCCGACGTCGATGTTGAGGTCGACGCCGAGGTTCTCCTGCGACAGCCGCAGGTAGTGCCGCAGCACGTGCAGCTGCGACATCTCGGGCAGCGCGGGTGGCGTGGCCCGCCGGACGGAGTCGGGCAGCTCGACCCGCTCGGCGTCCGCCTGGGGGACGGCGAGGCCGCGGCGTCCCGGCTGCGACAGCTCGAAGATGATCGGCTCGTCCCAGCGCGCCTGGTGGAAGCGGCGCAGCGGCGGCTTCGGCGCGACGGGCAGTTCGGCGAAGGACTCTCCGGTGTTCACAGGACCTCCTCCACGGCTGCGGCGAGCCGGTCGATGTCGGCGATGGTGTGCCGCTCGGTCACGCAGACCAGCAGCGTGCGGTCGTCCAGGGGGACGCCGCCGTAGATGCCGCGCTCGCGCAGCGCGGCGAGCAGCGCGCCGGTCGAGGGCACCCGCACGGCGAACTCACGGAAGTGCACGGCGTCCGGGTGCAGGACGGTCACCGAGCGGGACAGCGCGTCCATGGCGTAGCGGGTGCGCGCCAGGATGGTCTCGCCGAGCTCGCGCATGCCCTGCGGGCCCATGAGCGCCAGGTAGACCCCGGCCGTGATGCCCCAGAGGGCGGCTGCGGTGCCGACCCACTCCTTGCCCTCCTCGCGCAGCGCGAACGAGGTCCGGTCGTAGTAGACGTCGCCGAAGCCGTACTCGCCGGGGACCGCCGTCGGCGCGATGCCGAACAGCCGCGACGGGAACTCGGCGACCAGCGGCTCGTGGTCCTGGGTGGCGATGTAGCCGGCGTGGCCGCCGCCGTAGCTCTGGTGCATGCCGAGCGACTGGATGTCGCCGCAGGCGATGTCGGCGCCGTAGGAGGCGGGCGGAGCGAGGACGCCGAGGGAGATCGGGTCCGCGCCGACGACGAGCAGCGCGCCGTGCGCGTGCGCCAGGTCCGCCAGCTCGCGTCCACGGGTCTCGACGACGCCGTAGACGTTCGGGGTCTCCAGGTAGACGGCGGCGTACGAGTCGTCGAGCCGGACCTCGCCCAGCTCGCCGTTCTCCGCCACGGGGACGGTCTCCAGGGTGATGTCGGGGGTGAGGAAGTCGCGCAGCTTGCTCAGCTTGTCGGCGCTGATCGCCGCGCTGACCAGGACCTTCGACCGCTTGGTGTACCGGCAGGCCATGCGCAGCGCGGTGCCGGCCGCCTGGAAGCCGTCGTAGGTCGGGACGTTCACCACGTCCATCTCCAGCAGCTCGCCCATCATGCTGACGTACTCGAACAGCGCCTGGAACCGGCCGTGGTCCTCGTACGGCTCGCCCGCGTAGGCGGTCAGGAACTCGCTCCTGGAGTTCACCTCGTCGCACACCGCCGGGACGTGGTGCGGGTAGCAGCCGTGACCGAGGAAGCTGAGCGCCTCCTCGGTGTCCTGGTTCTTGTCGAACAGCGACCTCATGTGGCGTACCAGGTCCCGCTCGGCCGGCAGCGGCTGCGGCAGGTCGAGCGGCCGGTCGAGGCGCAGGTCGGCGGGGATGTCGGCGTAGAAGTCCGCGACGCTCGACGCGCCGATGGCGGCGAGCATCTCGGCCCGCACGCCGGGAACGGCGTTGGGGATGTACGGGTGCGTCACTTGTCTCCTTCGATCCTGAGCACGACGGCGTCGCGGGGGGCCAGCTCGATGTCGCCGTGCAGGGCGGTCTCGGTGAGCAGGTCCGTCCCTGGCCGCGGCAGGGTGACCTGTTTGCGGGTGGTCGTGTGGTTGAGCAGGAAGAGGTGGCCGCCTCGCCGGACGGCTTCCACGCCCTCGGGGACGTCCACGTGGTCGAGGCCGCCGAGCGCGGGCTCCAGGACGGGGGTTACGTCGTCCAGCAGGCAGCTGACGTAGGTGACGTTGCCCCTGCGGGTGATCGCCGGACGGCCGTGCAGCTCGCCGCCCTCGTAGGACGCGACGGGCTCGGCGTCGACCAGGCGGATCCACTCGGCCCAGGTGCGGGCCGGGCCGGCGGTGGTGTCCTGGGTGACGCCGTCCTGGAGGGGCCAGAACTCGTCCACTTCGACACCGAGCAGCTCGCGGAGCGGGCCGGGGGCGCCGCCCTCGTGGACCTGGTCGGCGGCGTCCACCACGCCGGAGAACGGGCCGACGATCAGCTCGCCGTCGAACGCGGCGAGGGACTCGGCCTGCTCGTCCGTGCAGAGATAGAGGTTCGGGACGATCACCAGGCGGTAGCCGGACAGGTCGCGTCCGGGCGGGGCGAGGTCGACCGCGACGCCGCGCGCGTGCAGCGGCCGGTACCACGCGAGGAGCAGCTCCTTGAGCTTGAGACGGTTCGACGGCATGGACTCCGGGGCCTCCAGGCCCCACCAGCTCTCCCAGTCCAGGACGATCGCGACCTGCGCCTTCGTCTCCGCGCCCGCGAGCTCGCCCAGCTTCCGCAGGTCCCGGCCGAGGCGCAGGGTGTCCTGCCAGCCCCGGGTGGTGGTGCCGCCGTGCGGGAGGAGCGCCGAGTGGAACTTCTCCGGGCCGTACTTCGCCTGCCTCCACTGGAAGAACAGCACGCCGTCGGAGCCGTGCGCGAGCGCTTGCAGGCTGTGCAGCCGCATCATTCCCGGCGGCTTGGGGACGTTCACCTCACGCCAGGACACCGCCGACGGCGCGGACTCCAGCAGGAGCCACGGCTGCCGCTTGAGCGAGCGCATGAGGTCGTAGCTGAGCGCCACCGCGACGTGCGACTCGGGGTCGGCGGGGTCGGGGTAGGCGTCGTCGCTGACCACGTCCAGGGCCGCGGACCACTTCCAGTAGTCCAGACCGTGCAGGATGCTCATGAAGTTCGTGGTGATCGGGACGTCCGGGCTGATCTCCCGCAGCACGGCCTTCTCCGCCAGGAACAGCTCCAGCAGCGCGTCGCTGCAGAAGCGGCGCCAGTCGAGAAGCTGGGCGGGGTTGACGGGGCCGGGGGCCGTGCGCGGCGGCTCGATCTGGGCGAACGCGGTGTAGTGCTGCCCCCAGCAGGACGTCCCCCAGGCGGCGTTCAGCGCGTCGACGTCGCCGTAACGGGCCGCCAGCCACTCCCGGAAGTGCCGGGCGGACTCCGGGCAGAAGCACTCCAGCGTGTGGTCGGCGTACTCGTTGCCGACGTGCCACATCACCAGCGCCGGGTGGTTCTGGTACCGCGTGGCCATGGCCGTCGTCAACCGGACGAGGTGCTCGCGGAAGACGGGCGAGCTCGGGCAGTAGCCCTGGCGGGAGCCGAACTCCAGGCGGACGCCGTCCGCGTTGACCGGCATGACGTCCGGATGCTCGCGCACCAGCCACGGCGGCGGGGTGGCGGTCGCGGTGGCCAGGTCGGCGGCGACGCCGTGCGCGTGGAGCAGGTCGAGCACCCGGTCCAGCCAGCCGAAGTCGTACTCCCCCTGGCGAGGCTCCAGCCGCGACCAGGAGAAGACCGCGACGGTGGCCAGGTTGACGCCCGCCTCGGCCATGAGCCGCGCGTCCTCGGCCCACACCTCCTCAGGCCACTGCTCGGGGTTGTAGTCCCCGCCGAACAGCAGCCCCGGCACCCGGGTCAGCCCCACCATAATCTCCGATCTTCATGCCATGTGCTATTTTGTATTCAGAATTCATAGTGCAGTATTTTGCATCACGTCAAGCGTTAAACTTGGACCCGGGCCGGACGGAGCGAGGGAGCCTCATGCCGATCGAGCGGCGACCGCTACGCGAGCAGATCAGGGAAGAGCTGCTGAGACGGCTCGACCGGGGAGAGTTCACCGCGGGCACCGACGTCAACGAGGCCGCCCTCGCCGCCGAACTGGGCGTCAGCCGCACCCCGCTGCGCGAAGCCCTGATCACCCTGGCGGGCGAGGGCGTCCTGGAGAGCAACCAGGGCCGCGGCTTCACGTTCGCACCCGTCAGCCGCAAGGAGTTCAGGGAGCTCTGCGAGATCGTGGCGGCGCTGGAGGCGCTCGCCCTCGACAGCTCCGACCCCGCCCACCTCCAGCGAATCGCCCCCGACCTGCTCAGGATGGCCAACGACTTCCCCGACAGCGTCGCCGAGCAGCAGGTCATCGAACGTCATGACGACGAGTGGCACGACCTCCTGCTCAGCGGCTGCCAGAACGAGCGCCTGCTCGACCTCATCACCAGCGTCAAGGCGGGCATGCGCCGCTACGCCCACCTCCTGGCGGGCGACGACGCCCCCCTGGAGCGCGAGGCCGCCGAGCACAGCCGGGTCGCCGAGTTCCTGCTGACGGGCGACCTGAAGTCAGCGGCGGAGGCCCTGCGCCACAACTGGGTGAACGGCATGGAACGCATGCTCTCCCGCATCCCGGCCTCGTAGGCGAGATTTCTTAGGAGCCGAGTCCTTATAATCGCACTCCTAAAAGAGTGCGAGGCGGCGATGGACCTACCGAAGCCCGGCGACATGTTCGACCGGACCTGGGAGTGGGCGCAGCTCACCCGGTTCGTCTCGGACGAGCAGCCAGGAGCCACCCTTGGCGTCGTGTCGGGTCGCCGCCGCCAGGGGAAGACCTTCCTCCTGGAAGCGATGTGCGAGGCCACCGGCGGCTTCTACTACGCCGCGACGGAGGCGGTGCCGCAAGCCGAGTCCCTTCGCCAGCTCGGCGAGGCAGTCGGGCAGCACCTCGGGTCACCGGGAACGATCCGCTTCGCCGACTGGGGCGAGGCGATCGACGGGCTGCTCTCGCTGGGCGCGGACCGGCCCGTTCCCGTGGTCCTGGACGAGTTCCCCTACCTGGTCCGCGGCGCCCGGGAGCTGCCGTCGGTGATCCAGCGGGCGCTGTCGCCCCGGCGGAGGGAGCGCCACGAGTCCCGTGCGCGCATCCTGCTCTGCGGGTCGTCGATCTCGTTCATGGGCGGCCTGCTGATGGGCACGGCGCCGCTGCGCGGCCGGGCGTCCCTCGAGCTCATCGTGCCGACGTTCGACTTCCGGGCAGCCAGGGAGTTCTGGGGCCTGGACAACCCACGGCTGGCCGCCCTCGTCTACTTCGTCCTGGGAGGGACGCCCGCGTACAAGACGGAGTTCCTCCGCGGAGCCGCGCCCACGCGCGTCGAGGAGTTCGACGACTGGGTGGTCGACCATGTGCTCAACCCGGCCAGTCCGCTGTTCAGAGAGGTCAGAGCCCTGCTGGCCGAAGACCCGACGCTCACCGATACCGGCCTTTACCACACCGTGCTGGCCGCTGTCGCGGAGGGAAACCACACCAGGGGCGCCATCGCGAGCCGGATCGAACGCAAGGCGACGGACATCTCCCACCACCTGACCGTCCTCGCCGACGCCGGCCTGCTGACGGTCGAGCCGGACGCCTTCAGGAGCAACCGCTCGGCCTACCGCATCACCGAGCCCCTGGTCCGCTTCTACCACGCGATCATGAGGCCGTACTTCGCGCAGTTCGAGCAGGTACGTCCCGGTAGAACGGAGCGCCTGTGGGCCGCCTCCCAGCCCCGCTTCCGCAGCGCGGTGGCGGGCCCGGTCTTCGAGCACGTCTGCCGGACGTGGGCGCACGACCTCGCAGCTGAGGAGACCCTCGGAGGGCTGGCGGCCCGAGTACTGTCGGGAGTGGTCCACGACGGCGCCGCACGGACCCAGCACGAGGTCGATCTGGTCGCCCTCGACGCCGACGGGAAGCTGCTGTCCATCGGCGAGGTGAAGTGGGGCGACACGCTCGGCCTGGCTCATCTGGAGCGGATGGAGAAGATCGCCGCTCTGCTGGAGGCCGGCGGGCGACCGCCCAAGGTCATCACGCTCTTCAGTGGGGCGGGATTCATGCCCGCGCTCAAGGGCGCCGCGACGAGGAGCGGGGGGCGCGTCCAACTGGTCGATCTCGACAGGCTCTACTCAGGCGATTGACGGTTGACAGCTCTCCCGCGTCCGGCCTCATGAGCGGGTGTGCGACGAGGTGGAATAGTTGAAAAGTAAACTTGGTTGTGTCGAGCAGATTCCGCAGGAAGGAGCCCGACATGCCCGCCGTCACCGTAGAGAACCTGCTGACCCTGCCCCGCCTCCCCGAGCCGGTGGCCGGAGCGCAGGAGCGGAAGGTGCTCACTGTCGAGACCGCCCCCAGCGGGTTCGAGGGCGAGGGCTTCCCCGTCCGCAAGGCGCTCGCCACGATCAAGCCGTCCTACCTGGACCCGTTCGTGATGATGGACCAGATGGGCGAGGTCGACTACGCCGCCGGTGAGCCGAAGGGCACCCCGTGGCACCCGCACCGCGGCTTCGAGACCGTCACCTACATGATCGACGGCGTGATGGACCACCTCGACTCCAACGGCGGCGGCGGCACGATCACCAACGGCGACACCCAGTGGATGACCGCCGGGTCGGGCATCCTGCACAAGGAGGCGCCGCCGGAGTGGCTCGTGCAGAAGGGCGGGCTGTTCCACGGCATCCAGCTCTGGGTGAACCTCCCCGGCGCCAAGAAGATGAGCGCGCCCAAGTACCAGGACATCGGCAGCGCCAGCGTCGTCCTGCTCAGCAGCCACGACGGTGGGGCGCTGGTGCGGCTCATCGCGGGCGACCTGGCGGGGAACGTCGGCCCCGGCAGCACCCAGACGCCGATCACGTTGCTGCACGCCACCATCAGTCCCGGCGCGCGGCTCACGGTGCCGTGGCGCAAGGACTTCAACGCGCTCGCCTACGCGCTGTCGGGACGCGGGACCGTCGGCACCGAGCAGCGTCCGTTCCAGAGCGGGCAGCTCGCGGTGTTCGACGGCTTCGGCAACCGCCCCGGGCTGGCGACCGACGGTGAGAGCATCACGATCTCGGCGAAGGACACGCTGGAGGTGATCATCCTGGGCGGCGAGCCGATCGGCGAGCCGGTCGCGCACTACGGGCCGTTCGTCATGAACACCCGCGCCGAACTGCTGCAGGCGTTCGAGGACTATCAGGCGGGCCGCCTGGGCACCATCCCCGCCGAACACGCCTGACGGCCTGGGACTCCCGTAGCTACGGCGGGCCGCCACTCTGGGGTTCGGCGGCTTGCGGGAACGAGCGTTACCAGCAGGTAACAGCGGTGCGGGGTCAACTGCCCACGGCCCTCCGCGCCTCAAACGACCTTGAAAAAGTGGAACCCCCGGGCCCGCGGGCCGGGGGTTCAGTCGTGCAGTGACTACATGGGTTACTTCTGGCCCCGCTTAGGAACGAGTCCCGGCCCTTGATCACCGGGGATTGGTCCCAGTGAGAATTGGCCCCACCCCGCTCGGCCCAGGGGTCGGGTCAGTCTCCGGCCTTGGTGTGGGTCTATCGGGCCAGCTAGCTGATCACTACAATCACCGAAATGTCTGACTGGCTGACCGTGTCCATCGACGCCAAGGACGGGGCAACCCTGCGTGGTCGAGCCCATTTCATCAGTTTCGAGGTGTGCCACATCCCACACGAGCCGATTTTTCCAGTGCAGCTCGCCGTGGATGCGTGGGAGCGGATGAAGAGCGGCTTGCCGCACCTGAACGGCGAACGCTGGCACGTCAGCGACGATGAGGCTAGCGCGATCGCGGTGGGAATGGAATTGCGGGACGAGTTCGCGGCCTTGTGGTCGATGCTGATGGGCAAGCAGGTCCCGGTTAGTGCGGCGGAGTATGCGCTCCTGCGGAGCGACTTCAACGAGCACCGCCGCGTCATCGAGCGGCAGTACGGTGTCCGGCTGAGCGGCAGCCTTACCGGGGTCGCGGGCGGGGGCGGCACCGCCGGGACTGTGCCGGACCGGGCGGCGTTCCGGGAGCGCACCGCCGCAATGATCACCCAGTACGCGATGGACGGTCCGCACAACGTCCCGGAACCGGACGAGGACGATGGCGACCCGGACGGGTATCCGGTCGAGGGCCGCCGGTCGGTGAGGTGGCCTCAACGGGGGTGGCTGGTTCCGGGGGTGATCAGGCCGGTTTCGTAGGCGGTGACCACGGCTTGGGCGCGGCTGGACAGGTGGAGTTTGGTCATGAGGCGGCCCAGGTGGGATTCCTCGCTGAAGGCGATCTACCCAGGATCTCCTGCGCTCGTCACGCCGGGCCTCTCGGGGTTCTCGTAGTTTTGGCCGTGGATCCAACGAAGTGGTGCCTGACCTGTGTTTATGGAAAGACGGTACTGACCTGCGGCGTCTCCACAGCAGGCCGGGCGGGTCAGGCTGGTGGACCAACTTGATCGTTCGAGAATTCTCGCACTATCATTGTGCGGGAATAGTCGCACGATGAAGGGTGGTTCCGATGGCGCCGTCACGGGTGTACGAGCATCCTGAGGCTGATGAGATCGCGATCCCGCGGGTGCTGTTCGCGTTGAGCGAGCCGCTGCGGTTGTCGATGGTGCAGCTGCTCGCGGAGCGCGGTGAGGTGGACAGCATCGAGCTTGGACCGGACCTGCCACGGTCGACACTCACACATCACACCAGCCTCCTGCGCGAATCCGGGGTGGTGTTCGTCCGCGCCGAAGGACGCAAGTGCATGATCCAGCTGCGCCGCGATGACCTGGAGGCGCGGTTCCCTGGCCTGATCAACACGGTCCTCAACGGGTATCAGGAAGCCGCTCCTGCGAAGGAGGACGCATGATCCGCCGCGTCTGGCCGCTTGTCGCGGCCGCGATCGCGCTGGGTATCGATGCCTATGTTCTCGCCGGGGTGCTGCCCTCGATCGCTGATTCGCTTGCCACGACGGTCGCGGCGGTTGGCCTGGGTGTGACAGCCTTCACTGCGGCATACGCTCTGGCGGGGCCGTTGCTGTCAGGAATGCTGATCCGTGGGAGTACCGCTAGGGCGCTGCTGATCGCGCTGGGTGTGTTCAATCTCGGCAACCTCATCACCGTGGTTTCGCCGGGGACCGAGGTGTTTCTCGCCTCGCGGGTGATTGCGGGCGCCGGGGCTGGCGTGCTCACCGCGGTGGCAACCGCGGCTGCCGCCGCCATGGTCGCCGACCATGAACGGGGTCGCGCCATGGCCATGGTGACCTTCGGGCTGTCCACCGGAACAGTCGCTGGAGTGCCGGTCGGGATGCTCATCGGCAACCAGCTGAATTGGCGATGGACAATGGCCCTGGTCGTCGCTGTTGGTCTTCTCAGCATGGTCGCTCTGGCTGTCAAGGCGCGCACAATCCCGTCGCTGCCCGCTTCGCGTGGTCCTGCCTTCGCGGTGCTGCGGTCGTCGAAGACTCTCATCGGGGTCGCTGCTGCGTTTCTCCTCGGTGTGGCCAGTCTCGGGCTCTACACCTACCTGCTGCCCATGGCCGAGGCCCGAGGGCTTCAGGACTGGGGCTTCGCGCTGGTGTGGGCTTGGGGTATCGGTGGAGTCGCCGGCTCCGCCCTGGTCGGCAGGCCTCTTGACGCATTCGGGCCCCGCACTCTGCTCATCGCTCTGCCCGCAGTGCTACTGGGGGGCTTCGCCGCTATCTGGGTCTTCACCGCCCCGGCAGTGTGGCTCATCGCGGCGGCGTTGTGGGGGGCGACAGGATGGACGAGCGTCCCTACCCTGCAGCAAGCCCTGACCGGAGACCGGCCCGAGCAGGCGATGCCGATCGTCGCGTTCCAGATGGCCGCGATGTATCTCGGTTCCGCCGCGGGAGCTGCCGCAGGCAGCAGCCTGCTCGCTAACGGCGCCGATCCGGGCGACCTGTCCGCATGGGCGCTGACGCCTGCAGCTCTGGCGTTGCTACTCACCGGGTGGCTCAGCATCGGTACGCTCCGTGTTCATGCTCGGCACCGCGTCCTTCGTCTCGCGTGCGAGGCCGCAGACTAGACGATTGAGTCCAAGGGGTCTGGCCACGTTCAGTGGTCATAGGCGATCAGGGATCGTTTGATCGGCTGGCCGGTCTTGTCGTTGTGCCAGATCGCGGTGGTCAGCGCGAGGATCCGGATCAGGACGCGAATGACGACGCCCGCTGGGGTGCGTGCACGATGGCGTTCCAGGGCGAGCTGTCCTTTAAGGGTTTGGTTGATCGATTCGATGGTCTGCCGTAACGGTTTGAACAGCTGCGCTCCGGCCCGTTCGGGCTCACCTTTGCGGGCCGGACGTAGCTGCGCGCCCTGCCAGGTGGGAAGATCGTCCGACGGCACCGACGTGAGCGACAACTAGCGCCCAGGCGGGCCGCAGGAACGAATCGGCCGGCCCGGATGCGGGCGTGGCGGCTTCAGTGGAGGTTGAGGCAGGCGACGCGCGCCCCCGCCTCGCCTGCGTTGGGGCCGGTGCGCTGGGTGGGGCCGGCGTGGATGACCAGGGAGCGCGGCAGGTGTGACCGGTCGAAGACCCACTCGTTGCGCGCGGTGGCGCGGCCGGAGCCGGAGTCGTCGGTGGTGACGTCGAGCCAGACCTCGCTGGCCGCGTTGGCCTGGCCGTGCTGATGCTGGTAGTGGGGGCCGGCGGCCTCGGGCTTGAGGCCGCACGCGTTGGCGTGCAGGTGCGCCCCGTACGAGTGGGCCGGCAGGAAGCCCTCGACGACCATGGACGTCAGCGTGCCCCCGTCGACCTCCTCGGCCGTGAGACTGACCTGGGCGCCCTCGGGGACCAGCTTGCTGTCGTAGACGATCGCGGACTTGTCGCCGGGGGCGAGCTGGCCGCTGCCCGAGAAGACGACCCTTTTGGTGGGCGCCACGTCGGGGACGGCGGGAGCGGTGGCGCAGCTCGCCGTCAGCAGGACGAGCAGCAGTGCGGGCAGACGCATGAGACCCCCAGAGCGGTGACTTCCGCGAGCGACGGTGCGGCCGGCTCGCGGGCAGGCAACCACTCTAGCGAGTAACCGCGCGACTACGCGCCGTGTCGGCCCGCGATGTCGTCGATCAGAGCCGCCAGCTGGAAGTCGAGCTCCGTCAGGCCGCCCTTGTCGTGCGTGGTGAGCGCCAGGTGCAGCTTCCGCCAGCGGATGTCGATGTCGGGATGGTGGTTGAGCTCTTCGGCCTTGACGGCGATCTCGTCCACGATCCGGATGGCCGTGGGAAAGTCGGGCGCGGCGACCGTGCGGCGGATCTCGTCGCCCTCGCGCCGCCAGTGCGGCAGCTCGGCGAGCTTGCTCTTGACGTCCATGAGGCCAACGTTACTTGAGTGCTCCCGCGCCCAGCCCCGACTGGATCTGGCGCTGGAAGATGATGTAGACGACCAGCACGGGCAGGATCGTCATGCTGAGCGCGGCGAACAGCGCCGGCCAGTCGGCCTCGTAGCCCGCGATGGTGGAGATGCTGGCGACCCCCTGGGTGATGACCCACTTGTCCTCGCTCGACAGGAGCACCAGGGGCAGCAGGTACTGGTTCCACTGGCCGAGCACGTTGAAGATGGTGATGCTGATCAGGCCGGGCTTGGCCATGGGCACCATGATCTGGAAGAACGTGCGGGTGTGGGACGCGCCGTCGATCTTGGCAGCCTCGGCCACCGTTTCCGGCAATGTCCGGAAAAATGCAGCCAGGAAGAAGACCGTGAACGGCATCGAGTAGGCGATGTAGACGAGCACCAGCCCGACGTGCGTGTTCAGCAGCCCGACCTGCTTGACCACGAAGAACAGCGGCGTCAAGGCCAGGAAGACGGGGAACGCCAGACCTGCCACGAAGTAGTAGTAGATGACCCGGCTGCCGAAGAACCGGTAGCGAGCCAGGACATAGGCCGCCATCGACCCGAACAGCATCGTCCCCGCCGTACTGAAGAGCACGACGACGACGGTGTTGAGCATGTACCGGCCGATGTGCGCCTTGTCCCACGCCCTGCCCCAGGAGTCGAGCCGCAACGCGCCGGGCAGCTGGAGCGCGTCCCCGAAGATCTCCGTGTTGTTCTTGAAGGACGCGAGGAACGTCCACAGCAACGGCAGGATGATCAGCAGGGCCCAGACGAGGAGCGCCACGTGCGAGAGCCCGCTGAGCACGCTGAGCCGCGGCTTCTCCAGGCGAGGCTTGGCCATGTCAGAGTTCGATCCTCTCGCGCCTGGTGGTGCGCAACGTCAGCACCGCGAACGTCACGGTGAGAAAGAACAGCGCCACTCCCATCGCCGACGCGTAGCCGAACTTCGAATAGGTGAACGCGGTCTTCCAGATCTGCACCGGCAGGATGGCCGTCGCCCCGTCGGGCTCCCCCTTGTCGCCCGCGAGCACCTGGATCAGCGCGAACCCGTCGAAGGCCGCGATCCCGAGATAGATCCAGCCGACCTGAACGGTGTCGCGCAGCAACGGCAGGGTGATGGAGAAGAACAGCCGGACGCGTCCCGCGCCGTCGAGCGCCGCCGCCTCGAAGTAGTCCTTGGGAATGGCGGCCATGCCCGCGGAGAACAGCACCACGTAGAAGCCGACGGCCTGCCAGACCATCACCGCGATGATGGACCACAGGGCCAGGCTCGGCTCGGTGAGCCAGCCCACCGGCTCGAAACCCAGCTTGATCAGCGCGCCGTTGATGACGCCGCTGTCGTCGGGCCGGTAGACGGCCTTGAACAGGACTCCGACCACGGCCACGGCGAGCACCTGGGGGAAGAAGAACACCACCCGGTAGAACTTCGACCCCCAGACCCCTTTCATGCCCGCCCCGCTCGATCCGCCGCCCAGGTTCAGCAGGAAGGAGAAGAAGAGCGCGATCGCGATCGTCGCGAGCGGCAGCACGAGCAGCAGGATCCCGTGATTGCGCAGCGCCCGCCAGAACGCCTCGTCCTCGAACAGCCGGCGGAAGTTCTCCAGGCCGATGTAGTTCGGTCTCGACTCGTACGCCTTCCAGTCCGTCAGCGAGATCT
Source organism: Nonomuraea sp. NPDC005983 (assembly GCF_040614375.1). NCBI lineage: Bacteria > Bacillati > Actinomycetota > Actinomycetes > Streptosporangiales > Streptosporangiaceae > Nonomuraea > Nonomuraea sp. NPDC005983. The sequence continues at coordinate 22,994 of NZ_JBEXUP010000089.1, read as the reverse complement.
GGAACGCCTGGACATAGGGGCTGATCACGAAGACCGTGTAGAGGGCGACGGGGACGATGAGGAATCCGGCGATGAACCCGTACCTGCGCAACCGCTCCATCGGCTATTGGCTCCGGGTCTGCTTGACGACGGACGAGTCCTTCTTGATCTCGTCGGCCTTCTTCTGCATGTTGGCGCAGAACTTGTCGGGGGTGATCCGTCCGGCCATCACCACGTTGATCTGCTCGGTGCCGTAGTCGAAGAGCTCCTTGTACCAGCCCTCGAACCGGGCGTCGGTGATGATGTTCTGCCCGGCGGCGTCCTGCGCCTTGGCGGCGCTCTTCAGGCCCGGGGTCAGGTCCAGCCCCTCGGCCGCGCCGTTGACGACGGTGAGGTTCTTGGTCCGCTCCGTGAACCCCTTCGCGCCCTCCTTGGAGAGCATGATCCGCAGGTACTCCAGGCCGCCCTGCGGGTTCTTGCCCTTGGCCGCGACGAAGAAGTTCTCGCCGACACCGACCTGGATCGCGCCGTAGGGCATCTTGTCGGACGAGGTGACGTCCGGGATGGGGGCGATGGCGTACTCGAAGTCGAGCGGCGTGTCCTTGACCATCTCGTTCTCGACCCAGGAGCCGACCGGGTAGAAGAGCAGCTTGTTCTCCAGCTGCTTGACCTGCGTCTGCGTGTGGTCGAGGCCGAAGTACGCTTTGTCGCCATATTTCGCCTGGATCTCCACCCAGGCGGTGACCGACTGCTTCATCGCCTCGACGTTCCAGGCGTTGTCGACCAGGTTGTCGATGTCGATGATGACCTGGTTGCCGCCGATCTTGGCGGCGGTGTACAGGACGTTCCAGAGCTGGTAGTAGGGCCCCTTCTGCCCCGGGTACGCGAACAGGAGGATGCCCTCCTTCTTCGCCGTCTCCCCCAGCGCCTTGAACTCGTCCCACGTCTTGGGGACGGACCAGCCCTTGCCCGCGAACAGCTTGGCGTTGTACCAGAGCGCCCGGTGCGACACCGTGTAGTTCAGCACCAGGTCCTTGCCGTCGATCTTGGCGTTGTCCAGGACGGCCGGGGTCACGGTGTCGCGCACCTTCTTGCCCGGTTCGTCGATCGACGGCGCGTCGAACAGCGGGGCCAGGTCTGCCAGGTGCCCCTCGGTGGCCAGGGCCGCCAGGTCGAGCGCCTCGGGCCCGGAGTTGTTGACCACGTCCGGCACGTCGCCGCCGACGAAGCGCGGGCGGAGCTGGGTGCTGATCTGCTGCGTCGCGTTGTGCTTGATCGTGACGCCGGGGAACTCCTTCTTGTAGAGCACCTCGTGCAGATCCCTGGCGTACGCGTCGCCGTACCCGCCACTGAAGATCGTCACCTCGAGCGGCTTCTTGGCGTCCACGCCGAACGGGTTCTTCGGGTCGGCGGAGGCGGCGAGCGAGGTGGAAGGCGCAGCCGAAGGTGCGTCACCGGCGCCGCCGGTGGCGCAGGCGCTCAGCAGGCCCGCACCGGGGCCCACGACGAAGGCGGTCAGGCCGGCCCGGCGCAGCAGCTGACGCCGGGTGATCTCTCCCGGATGGGTCATAGGGGCGCTCCTGAAGGATCAGTTAGGAAAGTTTCCTAAACGTTTCCCGAAGGTACGAACGGCCCCGGATGCCCGTCAAGGGGCTGCGATCGAGACGTGACCTTGCCGTGACCCTCTCCCGCAGGAAGCTCCCGTTCCGCTCAAGTCACGGTGAATCTGACGACAGCATCGTGGACGCCGCCATGAAGGGCAAGGGCCTGCGCGTCACGCCCTCGGCCCGCCTTCACCCGCCCACATGGGCGCGGGTCTCGGCGAAGGCGCGGTCGGTGCGTTCGAGGGCCTGGGCCACGTCCTCCTCGGTGTGCGCGGCCGACATGAACCAGTTGTGCCACGGGTGGATGTAGACGCCGTGCCGCAGGCAGGCGTCGCTCCAGTACAGGGCGGTCGACAGGTCGGCGTCGCCGTCGAAGCTCAGCCACGGGATCGTCACCGGGCCCGTCTGGTTCACCGTGAACCCGTGCGCCTTGGCCTGGGCGTACAGGCCCTCGCGCAGCCGGGTCCCGGCTCGTTCCATGGCGGCGATGCCGTCGGTGTCGCGCAGGGTCTCGATCGTGGCCTTCGCCGCCGCCATCGCCACGGCGGAGAACCAGAACGACCCGGTCGAGTACAGCGTCTGCGCGGGGCCGCGCAGCGCGTCGGTGCCGGTCACGGCGGCGATCGGGTACCCGTTGGCCATCGCCTTCGACCAGGCCGTCAGGTCCGGACGGACCCCGTACGGCTCCCACGAGCCGCGCAGGTCGATCCTGAACCCCGCCCGCACGTCGTCGATCACCAGCGCGGCCCCGAGCCTGTCGGCCAGCGCCCTGGCGCCGCGCGCGAACGCGGGCTCCACCAGCTCCTGGTCCTCGAACGAGTCGTGCTTGAACGGCGTCACGATGATCGCGGCGACGTCCCCCTCGACGGTGGCCGCCGCGGCCTCCAGCGACTCCAGCGAGTTGTAGGTGAACTCGACCAGATCGGCCCGCTCGCTGGGCGTGGTGCCGGCGGGCGACGGGGTGCACCAGGGGTCGGCGCCGTGGTAGGCGCCGTGCGCCATCAGCACCTTCGTCCGCCCGGTGGCGGCCCTGGCGACCATGAGCGCCTGCGTGGTCGCGTCGGTGCCGTTCTTGGAGAACATCGCCCAGTCGGCGCTGGGGACGAGGTCCACGAGCAGCTCGGCCAGCTCCACCATGACCGGCCCCGGCCCGTTCAGGCAGTCGCCCTTCGCCAGCTGCCTGGCCGCGGCCTCCTCCACGCGCGGGTGCCGGTGGCCGAGCACGACCGGGCCCCAGCTGCACATGAAGTCGAGGTACTCCCGCCCGTCCACGTCCCACTGGCGGCAGCCCTCGCCGCGCTCGAAGAACTGCGGGTAGCCGGGCGCGAAGATGGCCGCGTTGAGGTGCCCGTACATCCCGCCGGGCACCACCTTCGCCGCGCGCTGACGGAGTTCGGCGTCTGTCGTCATCTCTTCGGGCTTCTCTCTGGTGGGTGAGTGGTCAGGTGAGCAGGGCCAGCGTGGTGGGGAGGTCCGTCAGGCCCGCGTCCGAGCCGAGACCGGTCGACACGCGGGCGGCGGCGGCCGTGCCCCAGCGGGCGGCCGTCAGCACGTCCTGGCCGTGCAGGAGGCCGGTGACGAAACCGGCGCAGTACGCGTCGCCACAGCCTGTCGTGTCGACCGCCTCGGTCTTGACGGCGGGCACCCGCTCCGCGCCGTCGGCGGTGACCACCAGGCTGCCCTCGGCGCCGAGGGTGACGAGGACCGCTCGCGGCCCCTCCGCCAGCAGCGCCCGCGCGGCGTCCTCGACGGTCTCGGCCCCCGTCATGAGCAGGGCCTGCGCCTCGTTGGGCAGGACGTGGTCCACGTGCGGCAGGAAGGCGCGGGCCATGCCCAGCAGGTCCGGCATCTCCGACAGGAAGTCCATGGTGACGATCGTCCCGGCGGCTCTGACCGAGTCCAGGAGGGCGAAGAAGGCCGGGTCGCCGAGGCCGAACGTGACGTCCACGCCGCCCAGGTGGATGGCCCTCGCGCCGCGCAGCGCCGCCTCGTCCAGGTCGGCGAAGGTGACCCCGAGGTTGGCGCCCGGCACGTGGAAGCTGGGACGCCCGCCGTCGGGCCTGATGGGCAGGATGGACGCGGCCGTCTGCTCGCCGGGCCTGCGGACGAGACGGGAGACGTCCACGCCCCGCTTGGCCAGCACGGCCAGCAGGAAGTCGCCGAGTTCGTCGTCGCCGACCGCGCCCATGGTGACGACCTCGTTGCCCAGCTTGACCAGGTCCACGGCGGTGCCGGCGGCGGCGCCCGCGGCGGTCAGGCGGATCTGGTCGACCAGCACGGTGTCCTGGCCCTCGGGGATGTGCTCGACGGGCCTGGCGAGGATGTCGACGATGTGGACGCCGACGGTGGCGACGGTCATGGGTCTAAATAGACAGACGTCCGACTAAAAAGTCAATATGCTGAAAGCAGCACGAGAGGGGCAGCCGATGCCGAAGATCGTTGACCACGACGAGCGCAGGCGCGAGGTCCTGTCAGCGGCCCGCCGGGTGATCGTCAGAGACGGCATCGACGCCGCCACCACGCGCGCGATCGCCAAGGAGGCGGGCTACTCCAACGGCGTGCTCGCCCACTACTTCGCCGACAAGGACGAGATCCTGCTGTCGGCGCTGAGCCAGTCGCACCAGCGCATCAGGGAGCGGCTGACCCGCAAGGTCGAGGGCGTCACCGGGCTGGCCGCCCTGCGTGAGCTGCTCCTCGACAACCTGCCGCTCGACGCGGAACGCACCCAGGAGACCCGGCTGGAGGTGAGCTTCTGGAGCCGCAGCCTCGCGGCCGAGCGGCTGGCCGAGGTGCAGCGGGCGGAGGCGGCGGAGCTGCGCGCCGCGGTCCGCGGGCTGCTCGCCGAGGCGAGGGCGGCGGGCGAGCTGGCGACCGAGGAGAACCTCGACGACCTGACCGAGCACCTCCTCGCCTTGATGGACGGCCTCAGCCTCCACCTGCTCCTCTACCCGGACCGCCTCACCCGCGTCGACCTCGAACGCCTGATGCTCGCCACCCTCGACCGAATCTCCGCCTAGCCCTCGACAGCAGGGCCGGCGTGACCGCGTTCACACGCCGCCATCTGGACCGCAGCCTTGGACGGTCAGGGCGATTGATGCATTTCGGACGACCGACTACATTGCCGCCATGAGCCTCCGCGAGCAGTTGTGCGAGTACGGCAGGCGGGCCGTGGAACTGGGCCTGGTGATCGGCACGTCGGGCAACCTCAGCGTGCGGCAGGGCGACCTGGTCGCCGTCACCCCGTCGGGCGTCGCCCTCGACCGGCTCACCCCCGACCTCTGCCCCATCGTGGACGTCGACGGCTACCTGGTGGAAGGCGACCAGCAGCCGTCCTCCGAGACCCCGATGCACCTGGCCGTCTACCAGACGACGTCCGCGCAGGCCGTCGTCCACACCCACTCGGTGTTCGGCACCGTCGTGGCCACCACGCTGCCGGAGCTGCCGCCCGTCCACTACAACGCGCTGCTGCTGGGCGGGACGGTGAAGGTGGCCGAGTACGCGACCTACGGCACGCCGGAGCTGGCGGCCAACGTCCGGCGGGCGATGGCGGGCAAGCAGGCGGCGCTGCTGGCCAACCACGGCGGGGTGACCATCGGCGCCACGCTGGAGCAGGCGTTCGAGGCCACCCGGCTGCTGGAGTGGCTGTGCGAGGTGTACGTCCGAGGGCTGAGCGTCGGCACCCCGGCCATCCTCTCGGACGACCAGCTCGCCGCCGTGGTGGACCGCTCCCTCAACCCCCCGGCCTTCCCTCGGCGCACGGCGTGCTGAGCGTGCGCGGGGCCTCAGGATTGACCGCAGGTCGCAGGGCAGAACCCGACCTCGGGGTAGCGCGATGACGGCTTGTCCAGGAGGGGCTGCCGCTGCGACTTCAGGTGCTGGTCGAGGAAGGCCACCACGTACGCGCGGGTGAGCTCGGCGGAGCGCGCCGCGGGCAGAACGCTGGAGGGCGGCCTGATGCCGAGGGCGCCCGCCAGCAGCGGGCCGTCGGTGAAGGACTCGTGTTCCGCGCCCGACAGCACGAGCCAGCGCTTCCACCCGGTCAGCAGCTTCCAGTCGCGGTCCCACGAATTGTCGCGGCCTCCGGGGGTGTGCTGCGGCGAGCCCATGAACATGAACGGCCGGGAGAGCCCGCTCTTGGGGATGCGGGCGTAGGTGGTGCCGTCCATGTCGACTCCGGCGCGCACCCGGGAGTCCTTCAGCATGGCCGCCACGGCGGCGGCCCCGCCGATCGACTGGCCTGCCATCGCGATCCTGGAGCGGTCGATCAGGCGGGAACCGTCCCACTTCGAGGTCAGCTGGTCGAGCACGAAGGAGACGTCGGCCGCCCGGCCCCGGACCACCCCCGTGCCGAAGCCCGGGTCGGTGTCGCTGTCGCACGCGAGGCACTCCGCGACCCGCCCGCCGGGGAAGGTCGTGGCGTAGCTCTCGTAGGTGTGGTCGATCCCGGCCACGACGTACCCTCGGCTGGCCAGCTCCTCGGCCAGGGACGTGAGGGTGCTCATCGGATTGGTGAAGCCGGGGGAGAGCACCACCAGCGGAAGCCCCCAGCCGGCGGCTTCTGCGTCTTTGATGGCGTTCGTGCGCGTCTTGCTCAGCGTGTCGTCAGGGACGCCCGCGATCCCATAGCGCCTCATGGCGAGCTCCGATTCCTTCGGCGTCATGTACGGGGCCCGCTGCCCGTCGCGCTGCTTGGTGGGATACCACAGGGTGACCTTGAGCTCCCTGGCGTCGACGTCGAGGTTCCAGGGATCGGGGCGCGAGGTGTCCTTCAGATACAGGGCGGTGGTGCCGACCGGATGGACGCCGGTGGGGGCAGGCAGGGCCGCCGGGCCGGTCGGCGTGGCCGACGGGTTGGCGGCGGAGCGGGGCGGCGTGGGTGCGGAGCAGGCGGACGCGGCGAGGACGGCCAGTCCCGCGGCGACTGTCAGGAGGTGTCTCATCGAGAGGTCCCTTCACTTGTGCAGCAAGGTCAGGGCCTTGGCCAGGGCGGGGTCGCGCCCGGCGGCCGCGTCCTTGGGAGTCAGGGGCACGTAGTGGTCGGGGGGCACGCCGATCCGGTCGATCACCTCGCGATCGGGCCCCAGGTGATGCCTGACGGGGAAGCTCAGAGTGGTGTTGTTGCGCAGCAGATACGGCTGCGCCGGGCCGGAGATGACCCCGGCGGTCCTGGTGCCGACCAGCCGGCCGGCACGCAGGTCCTTGACCGCGGAGCTGAAGTGCTCGCACGCCGAGGCGCAACTGCGGTCGGTGAGCACCATCAGCGGCAGGTTGAGCAGCTCAACGGTGTCGTCGGTCCGCGAAGTCTCGCACTTGCCGTCCACGGTGCACTGGTAGGCGGTGACCTTGCCGTGGACGAACGCGCTCACCAGCCGGGTCGCCTCCAAGGGGCTGCCGCCGCCGTTGCCGCGCAGGTCCAGGATGACGCCGGTGAGGGTACGGCCGGTGCGCAGCCTGGAGATCGCCTTGAGTACCCTGTTCGCGGAGTCGGGAGCGAATCCGCGCATCCGTACATAGGCGATGTCGTCGTCCAGCAGCTTCGACCTCACCACTTGCAGGCCGGCCAGATCCCGTTGGAACAGGCCGGGCTTAAGCGTCACGGTCCAGCGGCGGCCGGTGCTCTGCCGCAGCAGCCGCAGCCCGACCGGACGCGCTTGCGGGTATCGCGGATAGAGGGCGGCGATCGCGGAGGTGGCCTTCCCATCGATGAAGGGCACCGATGCGTCGATCGATTCGATGATGTCGCCCGGGCGCAGTCCGGCGGCCTGCGCCGCGCCACCCTGGACAGTGGTGACGAACAGCGGGGGGAGGGCGACGCCGGGATCGCCGTCCACCTGCGAACCACTGACGTTCGCCTCAAGGCCCAGGCCGTAGCCGTCACCGTCGTAGTAGTCAGGCGGCCTTTTGACGTCGTGCGCCCAGCGGGCGTGATTGTCGCCGAGGGCGGCCACGATCGCCTCGAGAGTGACGACGGCCAGCCTCTCCCGCAGGTCGGGGACTTGATCGGTGGTCTTCCTGTAGGCGGTCTCGAAAGCGGTCCAGTCGGCTTTGCGATCGCCGGTCAGCGCCGGCATGGTGGCCTCGGGCACGTCGCGCCCGTTGCGGTTGAGCTCCTGGGTCAGGGCGACGAATCCGGCGGTCAGCAGCACGCGGGCGTCCAGGGTGGCGCCGCTGTAGTAGGTGCCGAGGATGCAGGAGTACGCCTGCTCGATGACGCCGATCGTGGTGGCCGTCTCCGCCCCGGCCGGTCCCTGGGGCCGCGCGCAGGCCGTACCGGCTGCCGCGCTCGCCTCGCTGCGCGGCGGCGTCGGCGCCGTGCAGGCCGCCGCCAAGAGGAGGGCGAGCCCGGCGGCCGCGGTTCTGATCAAGGTCATGACAGGCGCCTCCGGATCCACCAGAAGGACAACCACGTCAGGCCGAGGGTGAGCAGGGCGTAGATCCCGCTCTCGATCCACTGGAACGGCCAGAAGCGCTCAAGCGGCTGGTAGGTCGCCTTCTGCCGGTAGCCGAGCCGGTTGATCTCCGCCGGGCACGCGCCCATCCCTGCCGACGACGGTGCGCAGGGTCCCGACGTCGTCGAGACCTGGACGATCCCGATTCCGGGCTCGGGGCCGGCGATCAGACGTCCGGACGGATCGACGAGATCGCTGGACAGGACCCAGGCGCCCGCGTGGTCAGGAACAGCCGCATTCAGGCGAACCTCCACATGTCCGCCTTGGTCCCGGCTTATGCCGATGCCGTCCAGGTTCATCTTGCTGAGCTCGAAGGTCGAGGTGACCGGGGTCATCAGGTGGGGCCGGACCAGCAGCGGCATGGCGAGCTGGATCGCGGCGAAGACGGCCAGCGTGAGGGCCATTGCGGGCAGTGTGCGGCGCACCAGCATGCCCACGGTCACGCCCAGAACGAAGGCGAACGCCGCATACCCCATCGGGGCGATGCCGCGCGCGCCGAACACCAGGGGAGCCATCAGGGCCAAGTCCTCAGCGGCTGATTTGTCCAGAGGGTCGGACCACCAGGTCACCATGAGGCCGCACAGGCCGGCGAAGGCCACGGCGGTCAAGCCCATGAGCCCGAGTTTGACCGCCAGCCAGCGGCCGCGGGTGATGCTCTGGTTCCACACCATCAGGTGCGTGCCCGCCTCCAGCTCGCGGGTGATCAACGGTGCCCCCCAGAAGAGCCCGGCGAGGGCGGGCAGGAGCAGCACGACGAGAGTCAGGGCCATGAACGAGGTATCGTGCCCGCCGAGGAACCGGTCGTAGAAGCGGTCGCAGGTGTTGTCCTGGGTACAGGCGGCGATCCCGGCGGAGTAGTCGGAGGCCAAGCCGGGGCCGGTCAGGGCCAGGGTGGTGGCGAGGACGACGAGCAGGGCGGCCATCATCGCCGCCGAGCCGCGGAACTGGCGCCAGGTCAGCCAGATCATCGCTGCACCTCCAGAGCGACTCGCCGGTTCTCCGCGGTGCGCTTGTCCATGTAGGCCAGGACGAGGTCCTCCAGGCTGAGCTGGGTGACCGTCCAGGCGGGGTTGTGGATCGGGCCGTCGGTACGGACCACGTACGTGCTCTGCCGGTCGGTGTGGCGGGCGGAGACCACGTGCTGGTCGGCGGGCAGCCGGTCGGGATCGCGGCGCGGGCCGGTGAGCCGGTGATGGGTGGCCAGCAGCTTGTCGACCTCCCCGGCGACCTGCACGCGGGACTCGACGAGCACGATCAGGAAGTCGCACACCCGTTCGAGATCGGAGACCAGGTGGGAGGAGAGCACCACGCTGAACTCGTGCTCGACCGTGGCCTCCATCAGCCCCTGCATGAACTCCCGGCGGGCCAGCGGGTCGAGCGAGGCGACCGGCTCGTCCAGAATCAGCAGCTCGGGCCGCTTGGCCAGGCCCAGGGTGAGGGCGAGCTGAGCACGCTGGCCGCCCGACAGCTTGCCCCCCCGCTGAGCGGGATCGAGACCGAGTTGCGCGATACGCTCTCGCGCCATGGTGGCGTCCCAGCGGGGGTTGAGCCGCGCTCCCAGCCGCAGGTGATCGGCGACGGTCAGCCCGGCGTAGACGGGGGTGTCCTGGGCGACGAAGCCGACCCTGGCCAACTGCGCCGGGCCACTGGCGGGACGGCCGCCCAGCACGGTGACGCCGCCCGCCGTCGGCTCCAGCTGGCCGCTGGCCAGCTTCAGCAGCGTGGTCTTGCCGGCTCCGTTGGGCCCCACCAGCCCGACGACGTGCCCTGCCGGTATGTCGATGGTGCAGTCGCGCAGCGCCCAGCGCTTGCCGTACTTCTTGCCCAGCGCCTGGGCCTCCAGGACAGAGGTCACGCTATGTCCTCCTGAGAGGTGGTCCGAAAAGTGGTCATGAACAGCGCCTCGATGCTTTCCTCGTCGAGGCCGGCCCGGCGGGCCTTGGCCAGCCAGCGCTGCAGTTCCAGCCGCAGCGGGCCGTGCGCGGCCAGCGAGGTGTCGGTGAGCGTCGCCGTCACGAACGTCCCCACCCCCGGCCGGGCGGCGACCAGGCCCTCGTGCTCGAGCTCCCGGTAGGCCTTGAGGACGGTGTTGGGATTGATCGCCAGTTGCGCCACGACCTCCTTGACGGTCGGCAGCTGGTCACCCTCGCGCAGCAGGCCGAGCCGTAGCGCATGCCGTACTTGCTGGACCAGCTGCAGGTACGGCGAGACGCCGGACTTCGCAGCCAGATGGAACTCGATCACCGGTTACTCCATACATCTAGTGTCCTAGTACTTTAGATACTTGCATGTATGGGGCCGGTTAAGAAAGGAGCCCGCTGACGCACGCCGCGCCCGGCGGAGAGCTGTGTCACCGTGGAGGGGGTTATCGCCGCCGTTCCTGGCCGTCCGCCGGAGGGGATCATGACCACACGGCCCACCACCAGCACGGGCGTGCGCGCCCGTGAGATGAACCTCTACCGTCGCTACTTCGATCTCGCCGCCTCGGGGCGGAAGACCATCGAGGTCCGCGTCCAGTACCCCGGCCTGCGCGACCTCAGGGCCGGCGAGCACATCCGGTTCGTGTGCGGCCGCGACGACGCCCTCACCCGGGTCACGCGCGTCGCCCGTTACACCTCGTTCGAGGAGATGCTCGACATCGAAGGGCCGCAGCGGGTCAATCCCGACAGCCCACGCGAACAGCAGCTCGCCGATATCCGCCGTATCTACGGACCCGAGAAGGAGGCTCTGGGCGTCCTGGCCATCGAGATCGAGCTGCTCGCCCCGGTCTCCTGACTGGGCGGCGTCCGAGCCAAGGTGTCGCCGGCCCGCTCGCCGCCCGGGGACGTCACGACAGGGCGGCCTGTTCGGCGAGGCCGAGGGGGAGGCCGCCTGAGCCGGCGATCCGGTCGTGGAAGTCGCGGAGCGAGCCCGGGAAGGACTCCCTGATCCGGTCGATCTCGATGGCGCCCGTCAGGTACGACGGCGCCTGCGTGGGCCAGGCGCAGTAGCGGTTGACCTCGCCCTGGGCGGTGCCGGGCGACAGCGACGCCTTGGTGGACATGAACGTCTCGGCCTCCTCGATCGTCATGTCCTCGCAGTGCAGCGCGGTGTCGACGACGATGCGGGCGGCGCGGAAGACGCGGCAGTCGAGGTGCGCCAGCTCGGTGGCGGGCGTGTCGAAGTAGCCCTGTTCGTGCAGCACCTTCTCGACGTACAGCGCCCAGCCCTCGGTGAAGTACGGGGTGCGGAACACGTTCCTGACGGTCCTGGTGTTGGAGGCCATGTGCGACAGGTGCCAGTGGTGTCCCGGGTACGCCTCGTGGACGGCGATCGACGGCATCTGCGCCCGCGAGTTGGTCCGCAGCCGCTGCCGTACCTGCTCGTCGGTGAAGCCGTCGGGCGTGTAGGGGACGAAGAACACGCCGGTGCGCGAGCTGCTGAGCGGCGGCGGCGCCAGGTAGTGCGCCACCGACAGGATGGGCCTGGTGTACTCGGCGGACGGCAGCACCAGGCACTCCTCCCCTTCGGGGAAGGTCACCAGGTCGCGGGAGCGGACGAAGTCGCGCGCCCGGAGGGTCTCCGCCTCGTACTCGGCCCGCATGTCCTCCAGGGTCGGCGGGTGGTCGTCCATGAGGGACTCCATCGCGGCCCGCCAGTCCTCGGTGCCGTTGACGCGCAGCGCGACCTCGCGCATCCGCGCGTCGATGGCGGCCCAGGCGTCGAGGCCCTTCTGGTGCAGCTCGGCGGCGCCGTAGCCGAGCAGCTCGCGCTCGCGCAGCAGGGTGGAGTAGAGCCGCTCCCCCATCCGCCAGGTGCCGCCGCACTCGAAGGTCTCCAGGAAGGTGACCAGCTCGTCGAACGCCTCGGCGGCGGGCTCCGCGGCCTCCGCGAGCCTGGCGCGCAGGGTCTCGTCCGCGACCATCGAGGGGACGGTGCCGGTGAGGAACTGCCGTCCGGTACGGGCCTGCCCGAGCCCGCGCCGTACCAGCAGCGGCGCGGCGAGGTCAGGGTCGAGGTTGGCGCGCAGGGCGGCCAGCACGCCCGGCACCTCGGCCAGCCGGGCGATGGCCGCGGTCACCAGGTCGGGCTCGGGTTTGAGCCGGTGCTGGAACGGCGTGAACAGGGAGCTGAAGACGGGCCCCAGGTAGGCGGACGGGTCGCGCCGCCACTCGGGCCAGGACGCGACCGCGATCGAGCCTCTGAGCTGGGAGAGGACGAGGTCTCTGTCGATGGCGTCGTCGAGGGTGGGCGTTTCGAGCTTCGACAGCCGCTCGAGCCACTGGACCTCGTCACGCTCGCGGGCGGCCCAGCCCGCGGCGGTGAAGTCGCCGAGCGTGTGGTCGTAGCCGTCGGCTCCCAGGATGCTGGCGAGGACAGGACGGCCAGAAAAGTACCATTTGAGAAACTCGTCCACGGTCGCACAATATCCTGATCAGATGCCTCTCCAGATGACCGGCGCGCTCGGCGACCCTGACCTGATCCGCCTGCCCTGGGAGCTCCCGCTCGCCGACTGGCCGCAGCACCACCTGGTGGACCTGCCCCGCGGCATCTCCCGGCACGTGGTGCGGTTCGCCAGACTCTCGGGCAAGGTCTACGCCATCAAGGAGATCAGCGAACGGTACGCCAAGCGGGAGTACCAGCTGCTGTGGGACCTGGCCAGGCTCGACGCCCCCGCGGTGGAGCCCGTCGCCTACGTGACCGGACGCGATGAGGGCCTGGACGCCGCGCTGATCACCCGGCACCTGCAGTTCTCGCTGCCGTACCGGGCGGTCATGTCGGGCACGCTGCGGCCCGACACGCTGACCCGGCTGCTCGACGCGCTGGCCGTGCTGCTCGTGCGGCTGCACCTGAACGGGTTCTACTGGGGCGACTGCTCGCTGTCGAACACGCTGTTCCGCAGGGACGCGGGCGCGTTCGCCGCCTACCTGGTGGACGCGGAGACCGGCGAGATGCACCCGATGATCAGCGAAGGCCAGCGGCTGGCCGACATCGACACCGCGCACACCAACATCTTCGGCGAGATGCTCGACCTGGAGGCGGGCGAGCTGCTGCACCCGTCCATCGACCCGATGGAGACGGCCGAGGACGTCGTCGCCCGCTACCACCGCCTGTGGAACGAGATCACCCAGGACGAGGTCATCGAAGAGGTCGACTGGCACAAGGTGGAGCAGCGGATCCGCAGGCTGAACCTGCTCGGCTTCGACGTGGCCGAGATGATGGTGCGGCGCAAGGTCGGCACCGGCCGGCTGATCGTCCGGCCGAAGGTGGTCGACGCGGGCCACCACCAGCGGCGGCTGCTCAGGCTGACCGGCCTGGACGTGGAGGAGAACCAGGCGCGGCGGCTGCTGAACGACCTCGACGGCTTCCGGGTCGCCAAGGGGCTGCGCCACGAGGACGAGGCGATCGTGGCGCACCGCTGGCTGGCCGAGGCGTTCCAGCCGACGGTGGCGACGATCCCGGTGGAGCTGCGCGGCAAGCTGGAGCCCGCGCAGCTGTTCCACGAGATCCTGGACCACCGCTGGTTCCTGTCGGAGGCGGCCGGGGCCGACGTGGGGCTGGCCACGGCGGCGAAGTCGTACGTCGACAACGTGTTGGTGTTCAAGCCCGACGAGCGGGCGCTGCTGCCCGACGAGCCCGGCGCGCCCGAGCAGGACCTCCTGTGACCCTCAGTAGGCGACCGTGATGCGCTTGCGCGGGTGCGCGCCGTTCTCCACCTCGTCGGCGATGGCCACCGCGAAGTCCTCGGCGCTGATGTAGCTGCGCCCCCGGGCGTCGGTGAGGAGCTGGTCGCCGCCGATGCGGTAGACGCCGGTGCGCTCGCCGGGGCCGATCTCGGCGGCCGGGCTGACGTAGGTCCAGTCGACGTCGTCGACCTCGCGGTAGAGCTTGAGGACCTCCCGCGCGGCGAGCGACTCCTTCTTGTACATCTCAGGGAAGTCGGGCGTGTCGACCAGGTCGAGGCCGGGCGCCACCTGCAGGCTGCCCGCGCCGCCCACGACGATCAGGCGCCTGACCCCGGCCTTGCGCACGCCGTCGATGAGGGCGCGGTTGGCGGCGAGGAAGGGCGGCGCCGGCTCCGTGCCGTCGCGGGGCGGGGCGATCGCGGAGATCACCACGTCGTAGCCCCTGGCCAGGGTGGCGGTGTCGGCCACGTCGCCCTTGTCGGGGCCCGACCTGCTGAGGGCGGTCACGTCGTTGCCACGGTTGCGCAGCTCGGTCACGATGCGCTGGCCGACCATGCCGGTCGCGCCGAACAGAAGGATCTTCATGCGTCCAAGAGTATCCATCGGATACTGGTTACTTCACCGTGCTATAAGTACCTAATGCATACTGGTGACGTCTTTGATCCGAATTGCCCAGCACGGCTGGTCCTGGACCGCATCGGCGACAAATGGTCGGTGCTGGTGCTGCTCGCCCTCATCGACGGGCCGACGCGCTTCACCGTGCTGCGCGGCCGGATGGGCGGGGTCACGCCCAAGGTACTGACGCAGACGCTGCGCGCCATGGAGCAGGACGGGCTGCTGACCCGCGAGGTCTTCGCCGAGGTGCCGCCGCGGGTCGAGTACGAGCTCACCGCTCTCGGCCGCTCACTGCACGAGCCGGTCTCGGTGGTGGCCAGATGGGCCGAGGAGAACGTGAGCGAAATTCTCCGTTGTCGCGAGAAGTCCGCGTAAACCGCGACTTTTCTCCACCACGGTGGTGCATCTCTCCACCGAGGCGGATAAAGCTTCAACTTCGTACCAGCCCCGCCGAAGACGCCCGATTCGATCATGCCGGTTGTCCCTACGCTGTCCCAGTCCCCAAGACGGCGAGGAGGCCCCGTGCTCGGACTCGACAGCTGCCTGGCCGAGGTCATGGCCATTCCAGGGGCGCTGGACGCCATGCTGGTGGACCAGACGAGCGGCATGGCCGTGGCCAGCAGCAACCCTCCCGGCGTGGACGCGGAAGGCTCCGCCGCCGCCCTGACGGAGGCGCTGCGCGCGACCACCGACGGCCTGACCCGCTCCTGCCCCGGCGAGGCGGTCCGCGTCGACGACATGCTCGTCACCACGGACCGGGGCCACCACCTGCTCAGGCTGCTGGACACGGCCTTCGAGGGGCCGCTGGTCGTCTACGTCCGGCTGGACCTGGAGCGGTCGAACCTGGCCCTGGCCCGCTACCGCCTGCGGGCCATCTCCAGCCAGTTGCTGGCGTGAGCCATGGCCCAGCTCGACACCCTCCTGGCCGGCCTGGCCCGCGAGCGCTCCACGGGCGCGCTGCGGGTGGGCAGAAGCGGCACGATCTTCCTCTCCGACGGGCGCGTGACGTACATGGAGTGCGCCCAGACGCCGGGCGTCGAGCGCCTGCTCTCGGCCAGGGGCCGCGTCCCGGAGGCGGAGCTGCGCAGGCTCCAGGCCGACGGCGGCTGCGCGCGCCTGCTGGAGGAGGGCCCCGTCACGCAGGGCGAGCTGCAGTACTGCGTGCTCGGCGCGGTCCTGGACGCGGCGTTCTTCCTGCTGCCGGTCAGCGGGACCCGGCCCAAGTTCCGCCCCGGCGAGCAGCACTGGCTGGGCGGCCAGTGGTACTTCGACGTCACCGGCCTGGTGCGGGAGTGCGCCAGGCGCCGCGCCCAGCTCGCGCAGATCTGGCCGTCCGCCGACCTGGACGCCGCCCCGATACGCCCGTCGCCGGGGCTGCCGGGACAGGGCGTGACGCTCAGCCGGGTGCAGTGGGAGATCATCGTCCAGGCCGACCGGGTGGCGACCCCGCTCGACCTGGCCAAGCGGCTCGGCAGGTCCGGCTACTCCGTCCTGCTGGCCGTGCGCAAGCTGGCCGCGGCGGGCCTGCTCGTCCAGGACGCGCCCGCCCTGCCGCGAAGGGCGCGGCGCGAGCGCATACCGCCGCCCGCGCCCAGAACCGGTGCCGGCGCCGTCGGCCCCGCGGTCACGGCGGACCCGACGGACCTGGCGCTGCTGATGCGCCTGAAGAAGGCGCTGGAGGAGCTGTCGTGAGGTTTCCCTCACGCAGGAGGAGGCCATCGGTGGAGCTGCGCGACGAGGTACTGAAGGAAATGGCGCTCCTGCGCGAGCGCGCCGCGGACGTCAGCGGCAGCGTCGCCTGCACCGTCGACGGGCTGCCCATCGCCTGTGACCTGCCCAGCAGCGGCCCCGGAATCGGCACGGGAAACGGCACGGGGGACGGCGGGGCGCAGACGGCCGCGCTGTCGGCGGCGCTCCTGGCGATGAGCAAACGCATGATCGCGGGTACGGGCAGGGGCGCCTTGGAGGAGACGCTCATCTCCGGCACCGCCGGCTACGCGGCCTGCTACGCGGCGGGCCCCACCATCGTCCTCACAGTCCTGGCGGGCCCCGGCGCCAATCTCGGCCTGCTCCGGCTGGAGGGGCGCAGGACGGCGGCCGGTCTGGCCGCCATCGCAGCACGCGAACGGAGGAAGACATGACGAGCATGGATATCTCGCTCAAGGAGATGATGACGATCGACGGCTCGATCGGAGCGGCGATCGTCGACCACGGCAGCGGCATGGCGCTGGGCGCGCTCGGCGGCTCCAAGGACCTGGACCTCCAGGTGGCCGCCGCGGGCAACACCGAGGTGGTCAAGGCCAAGCTGCGCACGATGGACTCGCTGGGGCTCAAGGACACCATCGAGGACATCCTGATCACGCTCGGCTCCCAGTACCACATCATCCGCCCGATCAGCGGGCGCGGCGGCAAGGGCCTGTTCCTCTACCTGGCTCTCGACCGCGCCCGCGCCAACCTGGCCCTGGCCCGCCACCAGCTTCGCGCCATCGAGGAGAAGCTGGAGGTCTAAAAGGCTCGACGGCTTGCGCCCGGAGCGGGAGGGCGCAAGCCGTCGTCAGGTGTGTCCGCGATCCCCTGATCCGCGGGCCACTTGAGGGTGGGGTCCCGATGAGCCCGCGGTCCCCGTGGCCGCGGGCTCCCGAGGGTCAGCGTCGGATGAGCCTGCGGATCCGGTCGCGGCCCATCATCAGGCCGCCACCGACCAGGGCCAGGCCACCGGCCACGACCGCGCCGGTCATGCCGCTCGACGCGCCCGAGGCGGGCTCGCTCTCGGCAGAGGCCTGCGGGTGCCTGTCGGCCACGTCGGACACCTTGGCCACGTCGGCCGCGTCGGACACGTCGGCCGCGTCGGCCACCGTGCCGCCGGCCTCGGTCTTGGGCTCGGCAACCGCGGGCGCGACCGGGACGGGCGCGTTCTTGTCGACCGTGTCCTTCTTGACGAGGATGGTCGGCGGCTTGGCCGGGTGACTGTCCACGCGGGACCAGGCGCCACTCGAGTACGCCACCGGGTAGTTCTTCTTGCCGGGGCCGGAACCCCACTTGGTGATGACGTACTTGATCTTGATGTGGCCCTCGCCACCGACGCCGTCCACGCCCAGCGTGCTGCTGTTGAACGTGCCGCCGGTCAGGTAGGCGAACGTCTTGGCGTCCAGGTCGAGCATGACACCGCTGTTGGAGGGGACGCCGGGGCCGCGGTCGCCGACGAAGAACGGCGCCTTCTTGTCCTTGTAGATGACGTAGCCCTCGGTCATCAGCGGCCAGCTCGGGCTGGCGACGAGACCCTTCTGCATGGGCTTGCCGCTGGCGGGCAGGCCGGTGTCTCCGGCGCGGCCGGAGGAGTCGTCCCAGAAGTAGGACGCGGTGGTGCCGCCCCTGAGCAGGGGCTGCTTGTCGTAGGGGGTGTCGGCGTGTGCGGGGGATCCGGCGCCGATGGCCACCGCACCGAACGCGGCGGCGGCGATTGCGGCAAACGAGCGCATGCCAAGACGTACAGACATGAAGTCAAAGAGTCCTTTGTGTGGGTACGGGGAAGCGGCGCTCCCAAGGACGTAGCCGGGCGGGTATGCCGAAACGGTCGCTACGCGGAGCGCTGGAAGTTCAGGGGAAGGGGGGCCGCTCTCAGTCGGCGGCCGGTGACACTACGCGGGCTGGGGGTACGACGCGGTGAACCATCACGTTGGTTGTCCTCTCCATCTCGCCTACCGGGTTAGCTGACGGGTTCGGGCGTGGAGATGCCCTACCGACGCACTTGTCGGATTCACCCCAAAGAGATGGGTCCCCGGCTCCCGCAGGGCTGCGGGATTCGACGCCAGCCAGCTGCCTCTTCCTTGTGAAGGGCCAGGTCACTGGCTGATAACACCAGGACTGTACCCAACAAATCGGACAAGGGCAAAGGTAACACCATAAAACGGGCGAAGATCTACCTTCTAGGACATAGCAGGCAAAAGAAAAGGAGGGCACGGCCCATGCCGTACCCTCCGGAACAGTCCGGTCTCAGCCGCCGCTCTTCCGCCTGAACGAACGCTTGCTCGAAGCCGGCCCGTGGGCCCCGTGAATCTTGGAAGGGTCGGCGCCCCTGCCACCCGCGCCCGAGCCGGCCTGCTGGCTGCGCTTACGCTCCAGCGCCTCGCGGAACTTGCGCTTCAACTCGTCCTCGGGGGTTTCGTTGACTTCCGGCTCCGATGTTTCCGCCATGAGGACCTCCTGGTGTTTGGGACACACACAGCTTCGCACGGCGCGGCTCACGCCGCGAAACCGGCCTCCACCCGCTCTTCACGGACGACGGGCCGCAGCCGCTTGCCCGGCATGGCCACCAACGCGGCCAGCGCCACCAGCGCCCCCGCCACCCCCAGCGACGGGATGACCACCGAGGCGGCCGAGGCGTGCGCGGCGGCCAGCCCGTGCAGCGGCGCCTCGGTCGAGATGACCGAGGTGTAGGCGGTGCCGGCCAGCGCCAGCGCGACCGAGCCGCCGATCTGGCGGAAGAACGTCAGGTTGGCCGAGGCCGTGCCGAGGTACCGGGGCGGCACCGACTGCTGCGCGGCCACCGTCAGCCCCGACAGCATCGGCCCCATACCGAGACCGATGAGCACCATCCACCCCGCCAGCAGCCAGCCGGGCGTGTCGAGGGTCAGGTTCAGGCAAAGCAGCGTGCCCGCCACCATCAGGAACGGCGCGGCCACGAGCCAGGGCTTGTAGACGCGGGTCCTGGTCATCAGCGCCCCCATGACGATGCTGCCGACCACCATCGCCAGGGTCAGCGGGTAGATCCGCAGCCCCGACTGGGTCGCGCTGAGCCCGAGCGCCTCCTGGAAGTACCTGGGCAGGAAGACGACCCCGGCGAACATGCAGAACGCGGTGCAGAACGAGGTCACGTTGACCAGCGTGTAGGTGCGGTTGCCGAACAGGTTCATCGGCATGATCGGCGCCACCGCCCGCCGCTCGACCACCACGAACACCACCAGCAGCAGCGCCGCCAGCGCGATCGGCGCCACCACGGCCGCGCTCGTCCACGTGTTGCCGTCCAGCCCCTTCTCGGTCAGGCCGACGAGTAGCGCGCCGATCGCCACGCTGAAGACGGCGATCCCCAGGTAGTCGGGGCGCTCGCCGCCCGTTCCCCGGAGGTACGGCAGGCGCAGCACCACGATCGCGATCAGCACCAGCCCGAGCGGCACGTTCACGTAGAACGACCACCGCCAGCTCGCGTGGTCGGTGAACAGCCCGCCGAGGTACGGCCCCGCGAGATAGCTGAGCGCCATCACCCCGCCGAGGGCGCCCTGCACCCGCGCCCCCCTCTCTGGCGGGAACAGCTCCATCACCAGCGCGAGCGACAGCGGCATCAACGCGCCCGCGCCGAGCCCCTGCAGCGCGCGGAAGGCGATGAGCTGGGGCATGTCCTGGGCGAGACCGCACAGGGCGGAGCCCGCGACGAAGACGGCCAGCCCGACGAGCAGCAGCGGCTTCCTGCCGTACTGGTCCGACAGCCTGCCGTACAGCGGGACGGTGATCGTCGAGGTCAGCAGGTACGCGGTCACGACCCAGGTGTAGAGGGCGGTGCCGCCCAACTCGGTCACGATGCGCGGCAGGGCGGTGCCGACGATCGTCTGGTCGAGCATCGCCAGGAACATGCCGCCGATCACGGCTACCAGCAACAGGGTTCTCGATCTCGTGTCATTATTCACAGGTGAAGCTTGATATGTAAGCTCTTACATGTCAAGCCATGGGTATGCTGAGCACATGTCCCTACGGATCGCGCTGCTCGGGCTCCTCGAAGCGAAAGGCCCGGCCAGCGGCTACGACCTGGCCAAGTCCTTCGAGCATTCGGTCAACCACGTCTGGCAGGCCGGGCACACGCAGATCTACCCGGAGCTGGTCAAGATGGCGGCTGACGGGCTCGTCGCGGTGGAGTCCGAAGGGGCGCGCGGCCGGAAGATCTACGCGATCACCGCCGACGGGGCCCGGCAACTGCGCGACTGGCTGGTCGAGCACCAGCCGAGCGGCACGATCCGCAGCGAGACCGCGCTCCAGGCGTTCCTGCTCCCCCTGCTCGACGGGGACGACGCCGTGCAGGTGGTCGAGCGCCTCAGGGCGTTCTTCGCGTCCCGGCTGGCGGACCTGGAGTGCAAGCCGCACGAGGGTCCGGGGTTCGGCAGGTACGCGCTCAAGCTCGGCCTCGCGCAGAGCCGCGCCAGCCTCGCCTGGGCCGACGAAACCCTCGCCGACCTCAAAACCCGCTCGACCCCGTAACCCCCGCGGCACCCCTCCCCACGGAACACCGGCTTCCCGGCGCACCCTCCAGGAGACGCGCGCCCCCGACACCCCCACCAGGGGACGCACGCGCACCCTGCGCGCCTTCCCAAGGGGATGACACGCGGGCTCGGGTGGGGTCAGAGGTGGGTGAAGGTGAGGAGGCGGTAGATCGGGTCGGGGGCGGGGCCGCCCTGGCCGTGGCCGATGAAGGTGGACTCGGCGTCCTGGCGGAGGCCGTGTCTGAGCGCTTCCGCGATGACCAGGTCGGACGCGTCCGACGGGCTGGACGGGCCGGTACGGCCGCGGGAGGCGCACTTGTCGACGGTGGTGACGTACACGCCGCCAGGACGCAGCACGCGGGCGCACTCCGCGATCACCGGGCGGACGTCCGGGAGCAGGTGGAGCAGCCAGATCGTGCTGACCGCCCCCACGGACGCGTCACGCACCGGCAGCCGGAAGGCGTCTCCCAGCACCACGTCCAGCCGGCCGCGGGCGATCCGCGCCATCCCAGGGGCGGCGTCCACGCCGAGCACGCGCAGCCCCCGCCTGGCCAGCTCCCTGCCGACCAGGCCGGTGCCGCAGGCCACGTCGAGCAGGGTGCCGCCGGGCACGAGCCGGCGCACCGCGTCGGCCGCGGCCTCCGCACGCGGCAGCCCGCCGCGCGTCTCGTCGTACCGGGCCGCCTCCGCCGAGTAGTCAAGCAACGCCCGCCACCTCCCTGGACGCCGTCACGTACTCGACCATGTGTCATCAGCTCCTCAGAACGTCGCCGCGATCAGGCGAGCCTCACGGGCTCACTGACCGCAGGCACGTGGTCAGTCGAGGGACTTGAGTTCCTCGGGGGTGAGGGCGAGCTCGGTGGCCGCGACCGAGTCGAGGATGGTCTCCGGCCTGCTGGCCCCGGGGATGGGGATCACGACGGGGCTGCGCGCCAGTTCCCAGGCGAGGCAGACCTGCTGCGGAGAGACGCCCCGCGCCTGCGCCACCCGTCCGAACGCGGCGTGCCGGCTGCCGAGCTGCCCGGCGGAGCTCATGCCGCCGAGCGGCGACCACGGCAGGAACGCCACCCCCAGCTCCTCGCACAGGTCGATCTCGGGCTCGCTGGTGCGGAAGCGCGGCGAGTACTCGTTCTGCACGCTGGCGAGCCGCCCGTCGAGCACCTGATAGGCGAGCCTGATCTGGGACGGGTTCGCGTTCGAGATGCCCGCCATCCGGATCATCCCCGCGTCCAGCAGGTCGCGCAGCGCCCCGATGGTCTCCTCGTACGGCACCGCGGGGTCGGGCCGGTGGTGCTGGTACAGCCCGATCGCCTCCACGCCCAGCGCCTTGAGCGACCGCTCGCACGCCTCCACCAGGTATTCGGGCCTGCCGTCAACGTCCCAGCCGTCGCCGGGAGTGCGGGTGTGGCCGCCCTTGGTGGCCACGAGCACCCTGCTGGCGTCGCCGCCCCAGCTCGCCAGCGCCTTGGCCACCAGCCGCTCGTTCTGCCCGACCTGGTCGGACGTCGGCGTGTACGCGTCGGCCGTGTCGATCAGGGTGACCCCGGCGTCGAGCGCGGCGTGGATCGTCCTGATCGACTGGGCTTCGTCCGGCATGTGGCCGTGGACCGACATGGGCATCGCGCCGAGGCCGATCGCACTGACACTGGTCTCGCCGAGAGGTCGCATGTTTATGTCGCCCATCCTGCCCGCAAGGTCAAGACCGCTTCGTCCGGGGTTAGATTGGGCGGCGCCCTCTCGCCCCCCGCTGAGAAACCGGTGAAGGAATGATCAACGATCTCCTAGTCAGCGAGGTGTCCTTCGCTGACAAGGCCGTCAGGACGATCGCCGTGTACCTGGCGGTCGCGTTGCTGCTGCGCCTGGCGGGCAAGCGCGACCTGGCGCAGCTCAACAACTTCGACCTGGTCGTGATGCTGCTGATCAGCAACGTGGTGCAGAACGCGATCATCGGCCCCGACAACTCGCTGATCGGCGGGCTGGAGGGCGCGGTGATCCTGGTGGCGTTCAACGCCGTGGTGGTGCGGCTGGCGGCGTCGGTCCCGTGGATCGGCAGGCTGATCGAGGGCCAGCCGACCGTCCTCGCCAGGGACGGCCACTACCTCGACCGGGTGCTGCGGCGCACCGGCCTGCGCCGGGCGGACGTCGACACGTCGATCCAGCGCCAGGGCGGCACCCACGTGAGCGACACCAGCCTGGTGACCCTGGAGCCGGGCGGCTCCGTGCTGGTGCGGCTGCGTCCCGAGGAGGTGGACGCCACGCGCGGCGACGTCGACGACCTGCGGGCCCGCCTCGACCGCATCGAGCGGCAGTTGGAGGCGCTGCTCGAGCGCGGCGCCCACTAGGGCGTGTCCCGTGGATCTTTAGTGGCGGTTGGTGTAGATCAGTCCGGTGGAAGATCGCCTGAATCGTCATGATCTGACTGATGCCGAGTGG
>NZ_JBEXUP010000088.1:0-37162 GCF_040614375.1 Nonomuraea sp. NPDC005983 | reverse complement strand
GCCGCGGTGGCGGTGGCGGGCACGGCGCTGAACGGCGCGCTGTCCGCCGCGCTCTACCCGGGAGGGCCGCGCGACCTGTCGGGGCTGCTGGCGTCCCGGCTCACCGGCGTCGAAGGGCAGGCGTGGGCGCTGTCGGGGGCGGTCGGCCAGCTCTGGTATCTGATCGCCGGCACCTGGGGGCTGGCCGGGATCGGCCTGGCGGCCGCGGCCGCGCTGACGGTACGGCGGGTCGCGCCGTTCGCCCTGCGCGTCACCGCGGCGACCCTGCTGGTCACCACGCTGGGCATCGCGTACGCCTCGTCGGCCGCGCTGCCGGACGAGCACCGCGTCGGCAACTACGTCTACGGGCGGTACCTGGCGTGCGTCGCGGTGGCGTGGCTGCTGGCGGGCCTGGTCGTGCTCGTCCGGGCCCGCCGCGCGGCCGTCCTGCGGTACGCGGCCGTGGCGGCGGGGCTGCTCGCCGCGACCGGCGGCGTGGCGGCCTGGTACGCCGGGGACCGGCTGCGGCGCTACGCGTTCATCGCCTTCGACTTCCCGGAGGTGTCGTTCCTCAGCGGCGTGCGCGACTCGCTGGACATGGTCGCCGCCTCGGCGGTCGCGCTGGCGCTGCTGGCCTGCCTGGTCGTGGCGGCCCTCGTCCCGCGCAGGACGCTGCCGGTGGTGGCCGCGCTGGCGGCGGTCAACGTGGCGTTCGTCGTGGACCTGGCGCCGAAGTCGGCGCCCGCGGGAGGCCGGGACTGGCTGCCCGCCCCGCCGCCCGGCCGGGTGGCGGTCGACTCGCGGGTGCCATGGAACGTCTGGGTCCCGCTGACGCACCGGGTGTGGTGGACGAAGCTGGAAAGGTACGACGGCGAGCACCAGGCTCCTCCCGCCCGCGCCTGCACCGCCGTGGTGCCGCCCACGGCGGGCCCGCCGCCGGCGGGCTGGACGGCCTCGGGCGACGGCGGCACCCAGCAGGGCTGGACGAGCTGGTCAGGCCCTGGCTGCGACCACCGCAACCCCTGACCCTGACGCCGTAACCTCATCGCGGACAGACCGGCGGCGTGCCCCGGCCCGCCGCAAGTACCTGGCCCCGGCCTCCTCCAGCGGGCCGGGCGGGCGTCACGCCTGCGGCCCCGACTGGTGCACGACGGGACGGACCTCCATCGCCCACTGCCGCGCGTCCGGCCAGCGCGCGGCGATCTCGACGGCCCGGTCGGGTGTGCCGTACTCCACCAGCAGGTAGCCGGCGATGTCGATCCCGCGACGCCCGCTCCGACTCCCTTGCGTCGACGCCCGCCGGGCGTCGAGACCGTCAAGGACAAGAGAGGCATCACCGTGCAGGACATCGCATCGGCAGCCGCCCCGACACGGGCCGGCCTGCGGGAGTGGCTGGGGTTGACCGTGCTCGCCCTGCCCACGCTGCTCGTGGCAGTGGACATCAACGCGCTGTTCCTGGCGCTGCCGCAGCTGAGCGCGGACCTCGGCACCAGCGGTGTCGAACAGTTGTGGATCATCGACATCTACGGCTTCATGGTGGCCGGCTTCGTGACCACCATGGGGACCCTCGGCGACCGGATCGGCCGGCGCCGCCTCCTGCTGGCGGGTGGAGCGGCGTTCGGCGTCGTCTCCGTGCTGGCCGCCTACTCGATCAGCCCGGCCATGCTGATCGCCTGCCGGACCCTGCTCGGCATCGCCGGCGCCACCCTGATGCCCTCCACGCTGGCGCTGATCACCAACATGTTCCGCGACGCGAAGCAGCGAGGCGCGGCCATCGCCGTGTGGGCCACCTGCCAGTTCGCCGGCGCCGCCCTGGGACCGGTCGTCAGCGGGATCCTCCTGGAGCACTTCTGGTGGGGCTCGGTGTTCCTGCCGGCCGTGCCGGTGATCGCCGTGCTGCTCCTCGCCGGCCCAGTGGTGCTGCCCGAGTACCGCGGTCCGGACGCCGGCCGCCCCGACCTCACCAGCGTGGCCCTGTCCCTGCTGGCCATCCTGCCGATCATCTACGGGATCAAGAACCTCGCCGCCGGAACCGACTCGCCGGCGGGGCCGATCGCGGCGATCGCGGCCGGGGGCGCGTTCGGGGCGGCGTTCGCCCGCCGGCAGCTGCGGCTCGACCACCCGCTGCTGAACCTGCGCCTGTTCGCGCAGCGGCCCTTCACCCTGGTCCTGACGGCGCTCACGCTCGCGGGCGTCGCCATGGCCGGCACGGGCCTGCTGGTCACCCAGTATCTGCAGACGGTTCTCGGCTACGCACCGGCCCAGTCCGCGCTGTGGTTCGCGCCCATGGGGCTCGCCGTGGCCCTGGGCACCCTGCTGACCCCGGCCCTCACCCGGTCGATCACCCCCAAGACGGCCATCGCGGGCGGCCTGGCCCTGTCCGCCGTCGGCGCGGGCCTGCTCGTCGCGGTCGGCAGCGGCGACGGCCCCGCGACGGCGATCGCGGGCGTCACCGTCCTGGCGTTGGGAACCGGCCCGCTGTTCGCGCTCGGTACGGCCATCGTCGTCGGGTCCGTCCCGCCTGAGAAGGCCGGGTCCGCGGCGTCGATGTCGGAGACCGCCAATTATCTGGGCGGGACGCTCGGCATGGCCGTCCTCGGCACCGTCGCCGCGGCGATCTACCATCAGCGGATGGCCGGTGCCGTCCCGGCCGACGTCCTCGGGGAGGCGGCGCGGCGCGCGCAGGAGACGGTCGCCGGCGTCGGCACCGCGGCGGCGGGCCTCCCTCCGGCGGACGCCGCCGCCCTCGTCCAGGCCGGGCAGGACGCGTTCACCAGCGGCCTGCACGCCGTCGGGCTGATCAGCGCCGCCCTGTTCACCGTCCTCGCCGCCCTCATCGCGGGCCTGTTCCGGCCGGAGCCGGCGAACCAGCACGGGTAGCGCGTTCTCGGTGGTGAGCGGCGGAGGGGAGAATGCCGGCCCGCCGGCGAAGCGGCCGTCGATGCGATCTTCCCCCGGCAGCTCCCCCGGGAGGCCGAGTTGCTGGAGGGCCACACTGCGGTGCTCAGCGGCTGTGCCCGGACGCGTCAGGCCTCTGCCCGGCACACATTCCCTTCAGCAGTGCGGTCAAGATACGCGTCAGTTGAGATTCGACGTCGACCAGCGCGTGCGCCAGCTCGGGGCGGGTTTCGTAGAGCGCACGGAGGCGGGTGCCGGGTGCGGCCATCTGCCACAGCGCCCCTGCCATGCTCGTGGCCGTGGAGATCACGTCCTGGGCCTGGCGCTCGGCGATCCCGAGCCGCTCGCGCAGCACGGTCGTCACCGAGGCGACCTCGCCCAGCACGACCTTCTTGAACGCGTAGGCAGGCCCCTGAGCGCCGCGGGCGACCCGAAGCGCGCCGGCGAGATCCTCGTCCAGGTCGTCAAGCACCCGAACCCGCCCTCGCACCTGATCCTCGGGGCCGGCGCCGTCCGGATGGCGCAGACCTATTCGCGCAGCCAGCTGGAGGAGGCGGCCGCGTGGGAGCCGGTGAGTCGATCGGCCGACTTCGATCAGAACTACCCGGTCGACCTCGTCGACCACGCACAGGAAGCAGGAGCGCGGCAATGAGGCAGCCCACGGAGAAGGTCGCGCTCGTCGCCGGCGACGACAGCGGCATGGGCGCGGCCGCGCAGACCTTCGGGGCACTCCACTACGCGGTCAACAACAGATTCCGGGCTTGATCCCATCATGGGACCGTTGGCGACGCTCTCAGCTTTCTCTAACCGCGAGGGCGTAGAACGATGTCGTGAACGAGCAAGTTGTTGCGAAAGTGCTGGTCGTCGATGACGAGCCGAACATCCGCGAGTTGCTGTCCGAGGCTCTGGAGCTGAACGGCTTCGTCGTACGGACCGCTGCGGATGGCCGCCAGGCGCTGGAGGCGGTGGCCAGGGAGCGGCCCGACGTCATCGTGCTGGACGTGATGCTGCCCGGCCTGGATGGTTTCACGGTCGCACGCAGGCTGCGTGAAGCCGGTGACAGCCCCATGATGCTCTTCCTCACCGCCAAGGACACGGTGTCCGACCGGATCGCGGGGCTGACCGCGGGCGGTGACGACTACGTGACCAAGCCCTTCAGCCTGGAGGAGGTGGTGCTGCGGCTACGGGCGATCATGCGCAGGATGCGGCCGTCGGAGGAGCAGATCGACGATGGCGTGCTGCGCTATGCGGATCTTGAGCTCGATGAGCAAGCTCACACGGTACGGCGGGCAGGGAGACGGCGACGGCGTGCTGTACAAGTCACTGGCCAGCGGCTCCTTCAGCTACAAGGGCGAGGACCAGACCGAGTACACCACCGACTTCAAGCAGATCGACAAGGTCGGCGGCAAGGACCTGCAGCCGGTCATCGACCTGGTCAAATGGGTGAACGAAGCCTCCGACGCCGAGCTCGCCAAGGGCCTTGCCGACCGCCTGGACGTGAAGCCGTTCGCCCGCTACCTGGCGCTGCAGAACCTCATGGTCAACTTCGACGACATGGCCGGTCCCGGACGCAGCTACTACCTGTGGTACGACCTGAACACCAAGAAGTTCAAGGTCATCACCTGGGACCTCAACCTCGCCTTCAACGGCGACGCCAAGAGTGGTGTGAACGACACGCTCAGGATGAGCTTCGGCCCGGGACGTCCCCAGCAGGGCCAACCGCCTCAGGGCTTCCCCCCGCCCGAGGTCGACCAGCAGGGGCGTCCAGGAGGCGACGGCATGATGCGCTTGGGCCACCCCCCTGAAGGAGAAGTTCCTCAAGAACGCCACCTTCAAGAAGCTCTACGAGGAGCAGTACCGCGCCCTGTACGCCAAGCTGCTGAGCAGCGGCGCCGCCTCCGGCCTGCTCGACGATCTCGTCGCGTCCTACAAGCTGAACGAGAGGGCCGACGCTGCCAGAGTCGACGGCGAGGCGCAGACTCTGCGCACGTTCCTGCAGACCCGTACCGAGGCACTGCGCTCCGACAAGGCGATCAGCGGCGCATAGCACCTTCGCACTGATGGTGGGGCCGGTCGTACGTCGGCGACCGGCCCCGTCGCTTCGGCTCGGCGGGGTCCGGGTCAGTTCGTCAGCGATTGGGCGTAGAACTGCGCGGGATCTGCCGCGAGCGAGGCCTTCACGTAGCGGCTCGCGTCATCGACCAGCACCTCGATCGCACCGGACTGCACGCCGTCGAGGCTGGCTCGGGCGACGTCCGCCGGGTCGATCTTCGGGACGTCGTAGCCGGCCATCATGTCGGTGTCGGCGGATCCGAGGTGCACGCCCTGCACCAGGGTCTTCTGGCCGGCGAGCTCGAGGCGGAGGCCGTTCGTCATGTTCCACTCGGCGGCCTTGGCCACGGAGTAGGCGCTCGATCCGTATTCGGAGGCGAACCACGACAGCGCCGACAAGATGTTCACGATCGCTCCCCCGCCGTTCGACGCGAGAACCCGCGCGAACGCGCGGATCACGCCGAGGGTTCCGAAGACGTGCGTGTCGAGCTCGAGCCGGATCGTGTCGAGGTCGTCGGTCAGGAGGTTCGCGCGAGTGGCGATGCCGGCGTTGTTGACGAGCAGGGTGACATCGGGGGCCGAAGCGGCCGCGTCCGTCACCGACTGCGCATCGAGGAGGTCCAGGGGCAGCACCTCAACCCGCGGGTCGGACACCTCGACCAGCTCGGGGCGGCGGGCCGTGGCATAGACCTTCGCGGCCCCGCGCACGAGCAGTTCGTCGACGAAGCGGCGGCCGATGCCGCGGTTCGCGCCGGTGACGAGTGCGATCGAGCCGGTGACATCCATGGGTTCCCCCTCTATTCGGTGGTGGACGCGGTCGCGTCCGCTCTGTCGGCTACGCTAAGCCTTGACGTTGACGTCAAAGGCAAATCGCGCGGCGATGGATGCCGATGTCTGGGACGAGAAACGAAACTGAAGGATGCACACCATGCGGATCGGCGAACTGGCCGGCAAGGCGGGGGTGAGCACCCGCGCACTGCGTTACTACGAGGAGCAGGGCATCCTCAGCTCCGAGCGCACACCGAGCGGCCAGCGGCTCTACGCGGATTCAGCGGTCGACCGCGTGCGGCTCATCCAGCAGTTCTACGCCGCCGGGCTCGGCAGCCGCACGATCGCGACCATCCTGCCCTGCGTCGACGCCGGGCACGCGGAGCCCGAGGTGATCGAAGTTCTGCGCGCCGACCGCGCTCGCATCACCGCGAGCATCGCCCAGCTCGAGGAGGCGGGGCGGAAGCTGGATCAGGTGATCGAGCTCGCCGTACGTCCGGATCCGGAGCACTGCCCACATCTGCGCGAGCACCCGACTGACAGGAACAGGGCGTCGGTCTGACTGCCGGCCTTTCGCAAGCCCAGCGACCAGTCGTACGCCGCCCAACACATGCCCACGTGAGTGCGATTCGTGCAACCTCCGCACCCAGCCCCTCAAAGATCACCAAAAGGGGATGACGTCCACGTTTCACCGCCATCGACCACGGAAAGTAGCTGAGAAGTTACTGATCGTGGCGGGAGTTCGCCGAAATCCGGCCGAATCAGCAGGGACGCCACCGGCTGCGGCACCGGAGCAAGGAGCCGGCGATCGTGCACCACCAGCCCGCCATACTTCACGAAAGGACGGGCGCATGGAGCAGACCCAGGTGTGTTTCAACGAGGACACCAACTACTCCGGCAAGGAGCACTACTACAACGAGAACGACGACGTGACGTTCAACTACCCCGAATACCTCAACGACCGGTTCAAGTCGGTCAAGGTCGGTGCCCTGGTGAAGGTGCTGGCCTGGCAGCACAGCGACGGTGGCGGCAAGCACGAGGTCTGGGAGAAGGACTGCCCCGACATCAGCGCCATCGGCGGCCTGTCGAAGTTCAAGATCATCGCTAACAGCACCCAGGCCGTCGCCGTCCGGTTCGAGAACAAGGTCGGCACCGGCCGCTACTGTCTGTACGTCAAGGCGGCGGGCGTCTCCGACGGCATGGTCAAGTCGTGCGCCGACGACCGCGAGTTCAAGCTGATCGGGATCATGCCCGCCGGCGGCTCCGCGGTGACGACCGCCATCTACGTCCGCGACGAGAAGACCGGCGAGTACCTGGACCCGGTCGGCTCGCTGCACCTGCGCTGGAACGACGAGACCAAGCAGGTCGACGTCGCCGACAGCACCAACTTCCCCAGCTACCTCAAGTGGGAGAGGGCGACGGGCAACCGGTTCGTCATCTCGCTGGAGAAGATCCCCTCACTGGCCTGACCTGGCGCGGACGAGCCCCGCCGGGAGCGTGACCGGCGGGGCTCGCCCGCGTCAGCGGATCCGGGGAGAGGTTCGCACCGCCTGGGCAGGGCCGGAGGCTCGTGCCGGCCCCGAGGCGTCGGTGGACACAGGCTCAGGGCGTGGGCGATCGGCTCCGTCGCGGATCGGCGGCCTCGCTGCGCGCGGCCGGGGCCCGGGTGGCCGCGGCGGACGCGACGGCGACCAGGGCGAGGCCGGCGAGTGCCGCCGCCGCGCCGGTGCCGCCCGCGTCGAAGAGCCGCCCCACGGCCAATCCGCCGACCACGGCGACGGCCCCCGACAGGAAGCCGAGCACCCCGAAGTAGGCCCCGAACCGGTGCGCGGGCGCGTACCTCGCTATGGCCTGGAACACCGCGGGCTGTGTCAGCCCGTTGCCCAGGCCGTTGAGGGCCGCCGCCGTGAGCAGCACGACCATCGGCCCTCCGCCCGTCGGGACGGCCATCAGCACCAGATAGCCGGCGCCCGAGCACAGCAGCCCGGCCCGCAGGACCCACGGCCGGCCGGCGCGCCCGCTGGCGGCGCACCACGGCTGCACGACGCTCGCGAGCACCGCCACCACGCACAGGAACGCCGTGGTCGCGCCCGAGCCGACGTCCTTGAGCGGGACCACGGTCATCACCTGGTCGGCCAGCAGCGTGCTCGGCGCGGCGGCCACGGCGAAGCACAGGAACGTCCGATCCCTGGCCGCCGTCGCCGCGCCGTCGAGCACGCCCGCCGGCCGCGCGGCGGCAGGCCGGTGGGGCAGCAGCAGGAAGAGCAGGGCGGCGACGGCCCACGCCGCCGCTGCCGCGCCCGCCAGCGTTGTGAACCCGCCCGCCAGCAGCGCCAACCCCGCGGGTGGGCCCGCCACCGCCGCCACCTGGCCGGCCGCCACGTACGCGGCGAACCCGCGTGCCCGTCCGCTGGGGGCCACCCCCGCGAGCAGCGACTGGGCGGCCGGGTGGAACAGCGCGCCTCCCGCGCCGAGCAGGACGGCCGCCCCCAGCAGCTCCGCGAACCCGCCCGCCGCGCCCAGCAGCGCGAACCCGGCCGCTCGCACCGCGCAGGCCAGCGCCCCGGCGCGGGCCGGGCCGATCACGTCGGTGACCGCCCCGACCGGCAGCAGCAACCCGTACTGGACGGCGATGCGCACCCCCAGCACCAGGGTGATGGTGCCGGCGAGCATGCCGAGATCGTGCCGCAGATGCGCCACCAGGTGCGCCATCACCGCGAAGAACCCGAGCGAGATGGCCAGCTGCACGCTCACGATCACGGTCACCGCCTGACGGTCGGAGGCGGCTCGGCCGGGCTTGGGCATGCGTCAGGCTTTCTGGTCGGCTCAGGGCAAGGGTGCGGCAGCTCACGCGCGACGGTGTGCCGCCGGCCCGCACGTCGAACGCGAACTCTAGCGGGGAGTCGTTCAGCCTGGCCTCCGGCGGGGGCAGACGAGCCCGGCGGCCACCCGCCACTGGGGCGTTTGATCGTCCGGGTGCGGGTAGCGGGTGACGTCCATGAGCGACGTGGAGACCGGCACCATCAGTACCAAGGTGCCCGCCCGGCTGGACCGGCTGCCGTGGTCACGCTGGCACTGGATGATCGTCATCGGGCTCGGCACCGTCTGGATCCTCGACGGGCTCGAAGTCACCATCGTGGGCAACCTGTCGGCCCAGCTCGCCAAGCCGGGCAGCGGCCTGGACATCACCCAGGCGCAGGTCGCGGGCACGGCCGCGGCACTCTACGTGGCCGGAGCGTGTACAGGGGCGCTGTTCTTCGGCTGGCTGACCGACAGGCACGGCAGGAAGAAGCTGTTCCTCATCACGCTCGTCCTCTACCTGGTGGCGACGCTGATGACCGCGCTGTCGTTCAGCGCCTGGTGGTTCTTCCTGTTCCGGTTCCTGACCGGGTTCGGCATCGGCGGCGAGTACGCGGCCATCAACTCGGCCATCGACGAGCTCATCCCGAGCCGCCACCGAGGCAGGATCGACATCATCATCAACGGCAGTTACTGGCTCGGCGCCGCGGGCGGCGCGCTGCTGACCGTCCCGCTGCTCAACCAGCTGCCGGTCAACGTCGGCTGGCGGGTCGCCTTCGGCCTGGGCGTGGTGCTCGGCGTCGCCATCCTGTTCGTCCGGCGGCACGTGCCGGAGAGCCCCCGCTGGCTGTTCATCCACGGACGCGCGCGCCAGGCGGAGGAGCTCGTCGACGCGATCGAACGCGAGGTGGGCGGTGACCTGCCGGAGCCGAAGGGCTCGGTGACCATCCACCAGCGCCGGTCCATCGGGTTCGTCCGCATCGCGCACACGATGGTGGCGCGCTATCCCAAGCGCACCGTCCTGGGGCTGTCGCTGTTCATCGGGCAGGCGTTCCTGTACAACGCGATCACCTTCGGGTACGCCCAGATACTGTCGACCTTCTTCAAGATCGACACGTACACCGGCTACTACTTCGCGGTCATCGCGGTCGGCAACTTCCTCGGCCCGCTGCTGCTCGGCAGGCTGTTCGACACGGTCGGCAGGATACCGATGATCTCGGCCACCTACATCGGCTCGGGAGTGCTGCTGCTCGGCACGGCCTGGCTGTTCGCCCAGGGGGCGCTCACCGCCGTCACGTTGACCGCCTGCTGGTCCGCGGTGCTCTTCGTCGCCTCGGCCGGGGCCAGCTCCGCCTACCTGACGGTCAGCGAGATCTTCCCGATGGAGACCAGGGCGATGGCCATCGCGTTCTTCTTCGCGGTCGGCACCGCGGCGGGCGGCATCGCCGGGCCGCTGGTCTTCGCCGACCTGGTCTCGACCGGTGTCCCCGGCGACACGGCGCTGGCGTTCGCGATCGGCGCCCTGATCATGATCGCGGCCGGGCTCGTCGAGGTGTTCCTCGGCGTCAAGGCCGAGCGCAAGGGGCTGGAGGAGATCGCGGCGCCGCTCACGGCGACGTCGGTGGAGCCCTCCGGATGACGGCAGGCCAGGTTTCCCCGGCACGCTCTACGGCGCGCTGATGCGCCTAGAGGAGCGCGGCTGGATCGAGCCGGTCGAGGGTCCAGCCAGAGGAACGGCGCGTCACGTCACAACGGGGCAAACGCCGCTTTACTCTGCCATAAACTTGGACAATTCCTTATCTTGTATGATTCGTGTCTATGAAGGTAGCTTTGTCGGCATGACCGCACCCAGGACTCCGACCACCGCCGAGGAGCTGCGCGGTGCCGGCCTGCGGGTGACGGCCGCCCGCGTCGCACTGCTCGAGACCGTCCGCGACGGTGACCACCTCGACGTCGAGGCGCTCGCCTCCGGGGTGCGCGATCGCGTAGGCCATGTCTCCCTTCAAGCCGTGTACGAGGCCCTCCACGCGCTCACCGCGGCGGGGCTCGTACGCCGCATCGAACCGGCCGGCAGCCCGGCCCGGTTCGAGGGACGCGTCGGCGACAACCACCACCACGTCGTCTGCCGGTCGTGCCGCGTCGTCGCCGACGTCGACTGCGCGGTCGGCGAGGCGCCCTGCCTGACCTCATCCCACGACCACGGCTTCTCGATCGACGAGGCCGAGGTCATCTACTGGGGCCTGTGCCCCGCCTGTTCCACCGCCGGCAGTTCCTGAGCACTGTGATCCGCCTATTCCGGAAGGATTCCCATGTCTGAGAACCATGATGCGATCGTCACAGACCTGACGATGGAGGGTGAAGGTGGCTGCCCGGTCGTGCACGGGCGCGCCGCGCACCCGACTCAGGGCGGCGGAAACCGCCAGTGGTGGCCGGATCGGCTGAACCTGAGGATCCTCGCCAAGAACCCCGCCGTGGCCAACCCCCTCGGCGAGGAGTTCGACTACGCCGAGGCGTTCAAGAGCCTTGACCTCCCGGCCGTCAAGCGTGACATCGCCGAGGCGCTGACGACCTCGCAGGACTGGTGGCCGGCCGACTTCGGCCACTACGGCCCGTTCATCATCCGGATGGCGTGGCACAGCGCGGGCACCTACCGGATCAGCGACGGCCGCGGCGGCGCCGGGGCCGGCCAGCAGCGCTTCGCCCCCCTCAACAGCTGGCCGGACAACGCCAACCTCGACAAGGCCCGCCGCCTGCTGTGGCCGGTCAAGAAGAAGTACGGCCAGAAGCTCTCGTGGGCCGACCTCCTGATCCTCGCCGGCAACGTCGCGCTGGAGTCGATGGGCTTCAAGACCTTCGGCTTCGCCGGCGGTCGTGCGGACGTCTGGGAGCCCGACGAGGACGTCTACTGGGGCCCGGAGACCACCTGGCTCGGCGACGAGCGCTACACCGGCGACCGGGAGCTCGAGAACCCCTTCGGCGCGGTCCAGATGGGCCTCATCTACGTCAACCCTGAGGGCCCGAACGGCAACCCGGACCCGCTGGCCGCGGCCCGCGACATCCGCGAGACGTTCCGCCGGATGGCGATGAACGACGAGGAGACGGTCGCCCTGATCGCGGGCGGTCACACCTTCGGCAAGACCCACGGCGCGGGCCCGGCGGACAACGTCGGCCCCGACCCCGAGGCCGCCTCGCTCGAGGAGCAGGGCCTCGGCTGGAAGAACGCCTACGGCACCGGCAAGGGCGGCGACACGATCACCAGCGGCCTCGAGGGCATCTGGACGAACACCCCGGTGACCTGGGACAACAGCTTCTTCGAGATCCTCTTCGGCTACGAGTGGGAGCTGTTCAAGAGCCCCGCGGGCGCCAACCAGTGGAGGCCGAAGGACGGCGCCGGGGCGGGCAGCGTCCCCGACGCCCACGACCCGTCGAAGAGCCACGCGCCGACGATGCTGACGACCGACCTCTCGCTCCGCGTGGACCCGGTCTACGAGCAGATCTCGCGGCGCTTCCTCGCCGACCCCGACGGGTTCGCGGACGCCTTCGCCCGGGCGTGGTACAAGCTGACCCACCGCGACATGGGCCCGATCGTGCGCTACCTCGGCTCGGAGGTCCCGTCCGAGACGCTGCTGTGGCAGGACCCGCTCCCCGCGGTGACGCACGAGCTCGTCGACGCCGCGGACATCGCGGCCCTCAAGGGCCAGATCCTCGCCTCGGGCCTGTCGGTGTCCCAGCTCGTGTCCGCCGCGTGGGCGTCGGCCTCGTCCTTCCGCGGCAGCGACAAGCGCGGGGGCGCCAACGGTGCGCGCATCCGCCTCGAGCCGCAGAGCGGGTGGGAGGTCAACGACCCCGACCAGCTGGCGACGGTGCTGGGCACCCTGGAGGGGATCCAGAAGACCTTCAACGCCGCCCAGATCGGCGGCAAGCAGGTCTCGCTCGCCGACCTGATCGTGCTCGCCGGCGGTGCCGCCGTCGAGAAGGCCGCCAAGGACGCCGGCTTCGACGTTCAGGTGCCCTTCACGCCGGGTCGCGTGGACGCCGCGCAGGAGCAGACCGACGTGGAGTCGTTCGCCGCGCTCGAGCCGACCGCCGACGGGTTCCGCAACTACCTCGGGAAGGGCAACCGGCTGCCGGCCGAGTACCTGCTGATCGACCGGGCGAATCTGCTGACCCTGAGCGCCCCCGAGATGACGGCCCTCGTCGGTGGTCTCCGCGTCCTGGGCGCGAACTCCCAGCAGTCGCCGCTCGGCGTCTTCACCGCGACCCCCGGGTCGCTGACGAACGACTTCTTCGTCAACCTGCTCGACCTGGGCACGACGTGGAAGGCGACGTCCGAGGACGCGAACACGTTCGAGGGTCGCGACGTCGCCACGGGCGAGGTCAAGTGGACCGGCAGCCGTGCAGACCTCGTCTTCGGGTCGAACTCCGAGCTGCGCGCGCTCGCGGAGGTCTACGCGAGCGATGACGCGAAGGAGAAGTTCGTGAACGACTTCGTCGCGGCGTGGGGCAAGGTGATGAACCTCGACCGGTTCGACCTGGTCTGATGGATGACGGCGTCCAGGCCGGCCGCGCCGGCCGGCCTGGACGTCCTCGGTCCGTCCGGGCGACGCGGGCCGTCGGCGGCGTGCCCGGCGGAAACTTTGCCCTGCCTCGAGCTTTCCCCGTAGGTCGGAGGGCAGCCGGACGATGTCGTCCAGCGTAGGAGGAGCCTCATGAACGACAGGCGCACCACCGCCCAGAAGCGCACGCCGTCGTCCTCCAAGGCCCGGCATCACCGGCCGATGATCAACCTGCCGGTGCTCGGCCCCATCCCCGTTCCCGAGGGAAACCAGCTCGCCTTCTACGCCGTGCTCGGGATACTCGGCGCGCTGGAGATCGTCGAGTGGCCCGTGGTGCTCATCGTCGGAGTCGGCCACCTGCTGTCAAGCCAGCACCGCTTCCGCCTCCTGCAGCAGCTGGGGCAGGCCGCCGAAGCGGCCTGAAGTCACCAGGAACGGCGAGCACCACCAGCGACCTGAGTCGACCCCCGGATGGCCGCAGGTCTACAACCCGGGCGCCAGACCTGGCCCCAGGGGCGATGATCTACGGCCCATGCATGCGATGAACTGGGTCAATGATCGAGTTCCGTCAGGTCACCAAGATCTACAAAAAGTTCAGAGCGCTCGACGACGTGTCCTTCACCGTCGAACCAGGGTGCGTCACCGGATTCCTCGGGCCCAACGGCGCCGGCAAGTCGACCGCCATGCGCATCCTCGTCGGGCTCTCCCGCCCCACCACCGGCTCGGCCACCGTACTGGGCCGCCCGTACACCGACCTGGACAACCCGGGCTCCCAGGTCGGCACCCTGCTCGACGCCGCCGCCCAGCACCCCGGCCGCACCGGACGGGAGATCCTCACCCTGGGCGCCCTGGCCCTCGGCCTGCCTGCCGCACGCGTCGGCGAAGTCCTCGACCTGGTCGGGCTCACCCGGCGCGAAGCCGGACGGACGGTCAGCGGCTACTCCCTCGGCATGCGGCAACGCCTCGGCATCGGCCACGCCCTCCTCGGCCACCCCAAGGCACTCGTCCTGGACGAACCCGCCAACGGCCTCGACCCCCAAGGCACCCACTGGATGCGCGGGCTGCTCCGTGACCTCGCCGACTCCGGCTGCTCGGTGCTGCTCAGCTCGCACCAGCTGCACGAAGTCGAGCAGGTCGCCGACCACATCGTGCTGATCGGACGCGGCCGCGTCCTCACCCAGGGCAGAATCGACGAGCTCAACCAGGGCCGCAGCCTCGAACAGACCTACCTCGAACTGACCGCCGACACCGCCCGGAGCGCAGCATGACCGCCACCGTGTCCGCCACCGTGACCGCCACCGTGACCACCCGCCGGGCCCCGACCCCGTTCCACCGCCTGCTGACCGTCGAGACCCGCAAGCTCTTCGACACACGCAGCAGCAAGATCATGACCGCGGTCCTCGTCGCCCTGACCGTCGCCTTCATCGCCGGCCGCGGCCTCTACTCCGGCCCGCACCTGCACACCCTGATCACCACCGCCGGTATCGGGTACGGAACCCTGCTCCCCGTGCTCGGCATCCTCACCGTCACCAGCGAGTGGAGCCACCGCACCGCCCTGACCACCTTCACGCTCGAGCCCCGCCGCACCCGGGTCCTGGCGGCCAAATGCCTGCCTCCCCTGATCACGGCCGTGGCCGCCTCACTGTTCGCCATGCTGGTCGCGGTGCCCGCCACCGCCGTCAGCGCCGGCTTCCAGGACACCCCGGCCGACTGGCGGGTCGCGCCACTCACCCTCCTGGCCTGGACCGGGACCAACGTCCTCATGGTCGCCGAAGGGCTCGCCCTCGGCATGCTGCTCCTGAACGCGCCGGCCGCGATCGTGATCTACCTGTCGACCCCCGTCCTGTGGAGCGTCGTCAGCCGACTCGGCGCCACCGGCGAGGCCCTGACCGGATGGCTCGACCTGAACACCACCGTCAGTCCGCTGGTGAACGGCGACATGAGCGGCGGCGACGCCCTCCGGCTGGCCGTGTCGGCGGCCCTGTGGATCGTCCTCCCGATGGCGGCCGGCGTGCTGCGCGTCACCCGCAAGGACGTGAGCTGACATGAGACGCGCATTCGCCGCCATCACCGTTGCCGCACTGACGGCCACCGGTTGCGCGGGCGTCGACACCTCCTGGATCACCTCCGACGCCGTGACGCCTCTCGCCCAGGCGACGCTCGACACCGCCGCCGACAAGCGCGTGGTCGCCATCGGCGAGGCCACGCACGGCAACAAGGAGTTCGTCCAGGCCCGCCAGCTGGTCATCCAGAAGCTGGTGCGCGAGCACGGCTTCCGCACCGTCGCCATCGAGGCCGACTACGGCGGCACGGCCACCGCCAACGACTACGTCGTCAACGGCCAGGGCAGCGCCGAGAGCGCCGCCAAGGCGCTCGGCTTCGACATCTACCGAACCCGGGAGACGGCCGACCTGCTGCGATGGATCCACGACCACAACGCCGACGTCCCCGGCACGGACAAGGTCCGCCTCTACGGCTTCGACATGCAGCGCTACGACCTGAACAAGGAACGGCTGCTGCGCTACCTCAAGGACGTCGACCCTGCCCAGGCCGGCCGGGCCGAAGCGGCACTGGCCGGCCTCACCGACGCCACCAGATCCGAACGGGACAAGGAGAAGGTCGCCGCCGCCGAGCAGCTCGTCACCCAGATGAGGGCCAACCAGGGCACGTACCTGAAGTCCAGCTCCCGCGAGTCGTTCATGCTCGCCCTCCACCACGCCGAGACGATCCAGCTCGGCACGCGACTCCAGGCCTCAGGAGCCGGCTACGGCGCCGAACGGGACGCCTGGATGGCCGACAACATCAACTGGATCGCCGGCATGGAGGCGCAGCAGGGACGAAACAAGATCATAGTGGCCGGCCACAACGGCCACATCGACAAGAGCGGTGCCGCGTTCGCCTACGAATCGATGGGCCGGCGCCTGGCCAGAACGTACGGCAAGGAGTACTTCGCGATCGGCACCGAGTTCGGCACGAGCACCTTCGTCAGCAAGGACGCGTCCTCTGGCGAGCGCCGCCGGTTCACCGTGAGCCAGGACACGCCCCTGGCCAGGCTCTTCGGCGACGAACCGCTGGGCTACCTGGACTTCGCGCGCGCCTCGTCCAGGCCGGGCAATCGCCAGGCGCTCGACTCGGAGATCCGGATGGGCAGCGTCGGCGACGAGTTCCGCTCGGTCTACAGCCACCTGAGCTGGGCCTACACCGTGACCATGGTGCCCGCCAAAGCCTACGACGCCCTCGTGTACGTCCCGCACGCCGGCCCGGTCACCCCACTGTGACGCCCCGTCAGCCCTGCCACGCCCCCGCCGCCACGGTGGGCGCGATCGCCCGTGAAGTCGGCTACGCGAACGCCTTCGCCCTGAGCGTCGCCTTCAAACGGCTCCGCGGCATCACGGTCTCGCCGCGGAAGGTCCCCCTGCGGCCGTCCTGACCTCCGAGACTCTGCAGCGGATCTTGCGCGACCCGTCGCGGGCGGCTTTCAGGCGTGACGGCTGAACCGATCACGCCCGCCGTACGTCTGGCTGGACATGATGGTGCGCATACTCGCCGTGCTCTGCCTGGTGGCCCCCCTGTTCATGTTCACTGCCGGTACGGCAGGCGCCCGCGCCGCCTGCTCCTGCGCGACACCCACAGCGAAGCAGCGCGTCGAGGAGGCGACGGCCGTCTTCACCGCCACCGCCACGGACGTCCGCGTGGACGAACCGACGTTGAACGGCGGCAGCCTCACCGCCACGCTGCGCGCCGACCACGTCTACAAGGGCGACCTCAACGCCGAGTTCGAGGTGTTCACCAGGGTGGAGGGGCCGGCCTGCGGATACAGGTTCGTCAAGGGCGGCCGCTACCTGGTGTTCGCCAGCGCCCAGGGGTCGGGGCTGGTCACGACGTTGTGCTCGGGCAACAGGCTCCTCCCCTCAGGGGACCGGCCGTTGCGGCTCTCGGACGACACCCAGGGCATCGAGCCGCTCACTCTCGCGCTGATCAACGCCCTGGGCACGCCCACCCGGGTGCAGCCCACCAAGCCCGCCCCCGACCGCACCGGACTGGTGGCGATCGTGGTCGCCGCGGGTGTGGTCGCGGTGGCGGGCCTCGCCTGGGCCTACCGGCGGGCTCGTCGGCTCAGGGGGCCGGACGCGGGCTCCGCGTAGGCCGTCAGCACACGCCCGGCAGGTCGCAGACCTTGACGGCCATCGCCTTGGCGTCGCGCACCTGGCTCCTGAAGTCGCTCGCCTTCGGCTTGTTGCTCGTGTACAGGCTTACCTCCGCGTAGACGATCACAGCGCTGCCCCTGCGCACCACGACGGACCGCTCCCCGTAGGCGTTCTCGGACTTGAGGTTGTACCTGCTGACCTGGAGCGCCTCGTCACCGATCGGCAGCTTCTGGCCGCGGTAGGCCGTCGAGCCCGCCGAGGTCTTCACCTTGGCGCAACCCCTGACCGCCTTCCTGAGCTTCGCCATCGCCCCGGTGGCCGCCTGATCGTCGGCGAACACGGCCACCTGCTCGCGGTAGTGGTAGTCGGCGTCGCCGTCGGCGAGCACCGACCGGACGCTCTCCGCCTGGGAGAGCAGCGAGGCCCGGGCACCGCAGAGGTCCAGCGTCGCCACCTCGGTGCGCTTGTCGCTCACCCGCCAGGAGATCTCCGCCTTGCCGAACGGCTTGCGCGCCTGCTCGCTCTCGTACTTCAGGAAGCCCCTGGGGAGCCCGTCGGCCGTGGCCGCCGCGGCCGCCGCGGCCGGAGCAGCGAGGAACAGGACGGACACTCCCGCGGCCAGCACCCCGGTCATCAAACGCCTCATCGTGAACACCCTTCCTGGAATGATCAGCCCACTGCTTCGATGCGCGCGACGCCGCTCCGGTTCAGGTCGATCGGGACCTGAACGAGGGGCAGGCCACTGCCATCCGGCCCGTGCTGGAGATGCACGGGAGGGGAGCCCTGTACGAGGTGTGAGACTCGACCCAGGGCAAGAAGTCCGCCGCTGCGCTGGTGCGGGTGGCCCGCGCCATGGGCTATCTCAGCCCTGACGAGAGCGAAGACGTGGCCCCCTCCGTCAGCGTGGCCCGACTCGAAGAACTTGGCTCAGTTCCGCAAATTCGCCGACCTTGTCAGCGCCGGCGCCGGCCGTCGCCTGATGGAGGGCGCCCGCCGGGTGGGCGCCGTCCGGCGTTCACGCGAGGTCGGTGCTCGCCGTCGCGGGGGCGATCCCAGGCGGGCAGCTCGTCGATTGGGAGGTCCTGTTCGGCCTCGTGCGGCGCGCCAGCGACTAGCGATGCCAGCCCGATGAGGTAGCCGCCCCGGTGGCCGCGACCCAGGCCTCAGGTGTTAGCCCCCACGCCAGCCTGCGAGGCTTCAGCGGCCGTTCGCCCTCCGATCGGGCCACATCGAGGGCGAGCCCAACGAGGCGGTTGATCCAGCGGCCGACTCCGAGGTTGTCGCTCAGCCGCCACCGCTCGTGCATCACTTCGACAGCGTGCGCTCCCCGCTCTGTTCGCATGCTTTCCGGACCTTGCCCTCGCCACTCCGGCAGCCGAACTGCGGCCCATGGATCTGTCGAAGCCAGGTTCGTTGGATTCTGCTCGATAACTACGGGAGCCCGAAAGTTGGCAAAGTCAAGGCGTAGACCTTCCTCGTTGGAGGTGATACGACCCGTTCATCGCTGTGTGCTGAAATATCGGAGGCATCGTGACTCCTGAGGACGCGTTACGCGCGTTGGCTGACGGCTTCGACGGCGAGGTGCTCCGGCCCGAGGACACTGGTTACGAATCGTCCCGCCGCGTTTGGAACCAACTGATCGACCGTAAACCCGCTGCCATCGCACGCTGCCGAACCCGAAACGATGCCGTCTCGGCGCTGGCAGTCGCCCGTGACACCGGCCTCGAGCTCGCCGTGCGCAGCGGCGGGCACAGCTTCCCCGGCTTCTCGACGACGGAGGGCGGCTTGGTCCTGGACCTGGGCCCGATGAAGCAGATCGCCATCGACGTAGAGCGGCGGACGGCCAACGTCGGCCCCGGTGTGCGGTGGGGTGAGCTCACCGCGGCTGCGGCACAGCACGGCCTCGCGCCGGTCGGCGGGCACGTCGCCGATGTGGGCGTCGCTGGGCTGACGCTCGGAGGGGGCAACGGGTGGTTCGCGCGGGTCTTCGGGCTCGCCTGCGACAACCTCGTCGCGGCCGACGTCCTGACCGCTTCGGGGAAGATCGTCCACGCGAGCGCCGACGAGAACCAAGACCTCTACTGGGGCCTGCGGGGCGGCGGCGGCAATCTCGGGATCGTCCTCGAGTTCACCCTGCGCCTGCACCCGGTCGACCGGCTGCTCGGCGGGATGGTCCTGCACCGGTTGGAGGACGCCGCCGACGTGCTGCGTTTCTTCGCCGGGTACGGCCAGAGCGCCCCCGACGAGGTCAACGTGGCAGCGGCGATCCTCGCCGGTCCGCCGGCGCCGTTCGTTCCTCAGGAACTGCACGGGAAGCCGGTGCTCGCGCTGGCGATGTGTTATGTCGGGCCCCTTGCCGCTGGGGAGCGCGAGCTCGCACCGGTGCGCGGGTTCGGCAGGCCGTTCGCCGACCTGGTCGAACCGACGACGTTCGAGATACTGCAGCACCTCTTCGATCCGCAGGGTCGGCCCACGCCCTATCACATGCGCTCTCACCTGGGCGGTGCGATAACCGAGGAGCTCATCGCAGCAATGATCGAGCACGGCGGCGGGCTGAGCTCGCCGGACAACGGTGTGCTTCTGCTGCCGATGGGCGGCGCGGTGGCGCGAGTCGCGGCCGACGCCACCGCCTTCCGGCATCGGGAGGCGTCCTACTGCATGGAGGTCGGGGCGGCCTGGTCGGCGGACGACGAGAACCCGCAGAGGCACATCGAGTGGGCTGACCGCTTGTGGGCGGAGACACAGTCATGGGCCATCGGGGTGGAGGTCAACCACCTCGCCGACGAGGGTTCTGAGGGGGTTCGCCGGGCCTACGGCGACAACTACCAGCGGCTCGCCACAATCAAGCGAACCTGGGATCCCGACAACCTTTTCCGGCTTAACCAGAACGTTCCGCCCGCCACCGCCGACGATCCTGGCCCGCAATAGAAGTCCGGTGTATCGTCAACCGGCGAACCGTATCCCGGTGGAGTCCACCTGGCCACCCGTAAATTCCGCGCCGACGGATCCCTGATCACCTTCACCCGGGAAGAACACGACAAGCTGCAACTGTTCAACCGGACCGACCGCATCCTGCCCCACGGCTATTGCCTGCTGCCGCCCCTCCTGGAGTTGGCCCGGTTTGGTGGACACCTGCTACATCCATGCTCTGGCTCCCCGAACAGATGCCGCCGTGCCCGGCAGCGCTCTTCGGACGACCATCGCGATTTGGCAGAATCGGATCGGACCGGACATCGCACGTCACCGGCGGTAGCAGGAGCTTGCGGGCCGGCAGCAGGCAGGACGCGCCCGTCGAGCCAGACGACAAGACAGCTAGGAAGCCCCCATGGATCGAGTCCCAGCAGACCGAGTCGTCTACGAAGACGACGGCCTTCACTACCTGGACGACACGCCCTTCACCGGTATCGCGTTCACGGAGAACGATGGCGCCCTCAGGTCCGAGGCGACCTACCGGGAGGGTCTGCAGTCGGGGCCGACGAAGGAGTGGTATCCGTCGGGGCAGCCCATGGTGGACGCGACTTTCGCGCGGGGGGCGCTGCACGGACGGGCTCGGGAGTGGCACAAGAACGGGCAGCTCGCAGAGGACGGCGAGTACGAGTACGGCATTACGTTGTGGGCGAAGCAGTGGGATGAGAACGGCGTTCTCGAAGACGACTACACGCTTACGGAATCCGACTCGGACTATCGGACGCTGCTGCACTTCCGGGCGCTCTACGGCGGAGCGTCGTGACCGTGACGGGGCCGCCACTCACCTGTCCGACGACAACCACCAGCGCCGCGATCACCACACCTGCGGCGCTATGCGACTGTTGGGGAGCCACGTGCCGGGTGCTGCCTTGCTGGCTGATCGAACCGCTGTGGGACCGATTTGCCGCCCTCCTGCCGCATCGGCCCGTCTTCGGATCCGGCCCACCCGCTGGGCTGCCACCGCCGCCGCATCAGCGACCGGACCGTCTTCGACAAGCTGCTGCAGGTCCTGCGGTTCGGCTGCTCCTAGGAGGCCATCGCGGATGCCGCGTGCTCGGCGAGGACGATCCGGGCCGACGCGACGAGTGGATACGCCTGGGATCTTCGCCCAGCTGAAGAAGGTCGCACTCGACGCCTACGACCGCATCATCGGTCTCGTCCTGGACCAGAGCGCGACCGACGGCGCCAACACCCCTCGATCGTCCGAGCAGGGCAGCTTTCGGCATCAATCATGATGTGACGGCGCTCGCGGTGGCGGCCGCACTTGACCGCCGTGCC
The DNA here is from genome assembly GCF_040614375.1 of Nonomuraea sp. NPDC005983. Taxonomy (NCBI): domain Bacteria; kingdom Bacillati; phylum Actinomycetota; class Actinomycetes; order Streptosporangiales; family Streptosporangiaceae; genus Nonomuraea; species Nonomuraea sp. NPDC005983. Next base: position 15,717 of record NZ_JBEXUP010000088.1, on the reverse strand, counting down.
TTTCGGACATTCGTTGGATCCGTGGACACGGGATGGGCACCCACGATGTTCCGGAACTCACGAACAAGCGGCCTGTCGTCGCCGACGCGGGTGGCGAGCTGGACGGTGCTGCGCGCGTTCGTGTCAGCGAGTTCAGCGATCACAGTGCCTTCGGGCAATGGTTGCGTTGCGCCGCGTGGGGCTACGGTGACGCCGAGCCCAGCGGCGACGAGGTGGAGGACGGTGTTCCATTCCGATCCTTCGAAGATGATCTGAGGATCGAGGAGCGCCTCGTGGAAGGGCTGGAGATTCCGTGCATGGGCGCGGGGTCCGGCGCTCGGTGGGAACAGCACGAGCGGCGATGAAACCAGTTGCGCGGCGGTGACCGTGCCGCTCGTCGCCAACGGATGCGTCGACGGCATCACGGCCAGGAACTCCTCATCCAAGAGCGGGGTCAGGGTGATCCCATCCCGTTCGTCGGCGTCTCGAACGATTCCGACGTCGGCAGTGCCACGCTCCAATCGGTCCAGTGTGGTGCTGGTGAACCCTTCATGGAGCCGCACCTGCACCTCCGGCCGATCCTGGGTAAAGGTGCGCAGCGCCGAGCTCAACGCGCTGACCGCTGAGGAGATGAAGGCGATGTCGAGCCGCCCGGCCTCGCCTCGCGCGACACGCGCGGCCTCGGTCACGTCGGCGGACAGCCGGGCGAGGAGGTCGCGGGCGCGCGGCAGGAACGCCTCGCCCGCGGCGGTGAGGCGCACGGATCGGGACGTGCGCTCGAAGAGCATCGCGCCGATCAGTCGCTCAAGCCGGCGGATCTGCTGGGAGAGCGCCGGCTGAGCGATCTGCAGACGTTGCGCGGCACGGCCGAAGTGGAGCTCGTCGGCGACGGCAACGAAGTAGCGCAGATGCCGGAACTCGATCGAGCTATCCATAGGCTCAGTTTATCGATTGCCGCCATTACATGTATTGGAGTTCTTGATGCTTGCGCTCCACACTTGAACTATGCCTCCCTTGATCAACGCAGAACCCCGCATCGAGTCTCTGGCATCTGCAGCCGATGCCGAGGCGTTCCGACAGATCAACGAGGAGTGGATCAGCCGGCTCTTCACTCTCACCGACGATGATCGCAAGTTGCTGAAGGATCCCTTCGGGCAGATCGTCGCCCCAGGCGGCGATGTCCTCGTGGCCCGCATCGGGGACGGAGTGGTTGTGGGATGCGTCGCGCTCGTCCCCTACCCGAACGAGGTCGTCGAACTGGCCAAAATGGGGGTGACCCCGCAGGCACAAGGGCAGGGCATCGGGCGAAAGCTCGTTGCGGCAGCGGTGGCCCGGGCATGCGAGCTGGGCGTCCGGCGTGTCTTCCTCGGCACCAACTCACGACTCGCTCCGGCGATCCACCTGTACGAGGGTGCCGGATTCACCCGTATCACCCGCGAGCAACTGCCCGTGGCGGACTACTATGCGCGTGCCGACATCCTGATGGAACTGCCTCTCCAGTGATTCTGCTGACGACTCTCTCGGGTGGATGGGATTCATCGCCTCTCCCGCTTGGGCTTTGTGGCCCGGGACCGTCGTACTGATCCAGCACGAGCTGCGGGTGCCGGCCGCGCTGGCGGCGGCGGTATCCGCGAGTATCAAGGAGAGCGCACCTGTCTTCGCCGCGTGCTACGCCTGGAACCCGCTGCCCCTGATCGGCCTGGTGGCGCCGTTGGTGCGCGGGCTCACCTCGACGCCGGGCCCCGACCCCATGAACGAGGAGTCGCTGCTACGCCACCCGCTCCGAGCTGGGCTCCTGTCGCACGTGGATCGCTGGTTCTACCCGCGCGTGATGGTCGCGACCGGGAGCGTCCGGCTCTACCAGTGGGCCGCTCCGCCGGTGGTGCTCGCCACCGCGGGAATGATCCCCGAGGGATGGGCCGCCGCCGTGCTCCTGCTGCACCTGTTCAACCCCTGGGCCAGCCGGGAAAGTGCCCCTGCCCGGAACGGAGGCCCGGCAAGGGAGGGTCTGGGTTCCGGGCATCGTGAACTGCGGGCATGGTCAACCGGGACACGGAGGCTTCCGGCCGCGTGGGCTCCGGGTCAGACCAGCCGGAGGCCGTCATGCTCTCTGATCGCGGTACAGCCGTCCAGGGCAAGCGCATCGCGGACCCGGACCGTGAACGCCTTCGTGGCGAGGTCGGCGAGCAGCTCGGGCGTGGCCCAAACGGTGGCGCGGCTGAAGCCGTGGGAGGTCAGCGACGAGTCATGGGCGGTCATCGAGCCGTTGCTGCCCAAACATCAGTGCCGGAGGCGGCATCCAGGACGGAAGCGCCTAGATGACCGCCTGGTCCTGCAAGGCATCTTGTTCGTGCTGCACACCAGGATCGCCTGGGAGCAGGATGCCCTCGGGGGCGAGGCCACGTTCGAGCAACGCGAACGCGTCTGCCGCGGCGGCGTTTCCGGGAGTGTAAATCTCAAGCCGGTGATCGGGTTGGTCGGGTTGGAGCCAGACTTGATAGGTGACGTCGAGGGTGCCGACCTTGGGATGATTCAGAACGCGACTCCCGAAGGTGCATTCGCGTACGTCGCCGCCCGCCCACAGGGCCGCGAACTCCGGACTCTTCATGGTCAGTTCGCCGATGAGTTCCGCCAGGGCGCGGTCGTCACTGTGACGACCGCTGATCAGTCGCAGATATCCCACGTGCGTCTTGGCGTAGTGCTCCCAATCGTGTTCGAGTTCGCGGGTGTGCTCGTCCAGGAACAGCATCCGGCTCATCGACGGGCGCGTCGCGGGGTCGCGTGGGGCGGCGAACGGCAGATGCCCGGCGAGAAGGGCGTGGCCCAGGCGGTTCCAGGCGAGGACATCGTTGCGCCGCCCGAGCAGCACGGCCGGAAGATGGTCCAGCGCGGAGAGGAGCTCGACGGTGCGCGGGTGCGCTCGCTCGACGTGGGGGCGCCGTCGGGCGCTGCGGCCGGGCTTGCGGGCGAGGTCGAACAGGTGGGCTCGCTGGGCGTCGTCGACCAGCAACACCCTGGCGATCGCGCCGAGTACCTGGTCTGAGGCGTTCGTGCTGCGTCCCTGTTCCAGCCGGATGTAGTAGGCCACGCTGATCCCGGCGAGTCCGGCCAACTCCTCACGGCGCAGACCGGCCACCCGGCGCTGACCGGCTGGGGCGGGCAGGTCCAGATCGGCCGGGGTGACGGTGGCGCGCCGGCGGCGAAGGAAATCTCCCAGCTCGCCGTTCGCTCTCATGGTTTCAGGCTACTGGTCGCGCTCTCCGACGACCGATGCCCTGGGTGTCCCTGTTTGTAGTAGGAACGCGAGTCGTACGAAGAGCAGGTGTCTGGTTGTGGTTCCTTCCGGTGGCGAAGCATGGAAGAACACTGTCTCCATGTGCTTCTTCTCCGAAGCCGACCATCCAGATTCGGACCTCGCATCGCCATGCCCATCGCCTTGCTCGCACTCGCGCTGAGCGCTTTCGCAATCGGTACGACGGAATTCGTCACCAATGGTCTGCTGACCGCTCTGGCGGATCACTTCGGCGTGACCATCGCGCAAGCAGGACTGGTCACCACTGCCTACGCGATCGGCCAGGTCTGCGGTCCGATCCTGGCGTTGCTGACGATCAGAATGCGCGACAGGCGATTGTTGGTGCTGTTGATGCTGCTGTTCACGGCCGGGAACCTCGTCTCGGCGGTCGCGCCGACCTTCGAACTCCTGCTGGTCAGCAGATTTCTCACAGCGTGGGCTCACACCGCGTTCTTCGGGGTCGCCTCTGTGGTGGCATCCCGGCTCGTGTCGCCCGCACGGCAGGGAACCGCCATCGCGCTGGTGTTCACCGGACTGAGCCTGGCCAACGTGCTGGGCATGCCGATGGGTACCCTCGCCGGGCAGTCCTGGGGTTGGCGTGGAGCGTTCGTCCTCGTCGCCGTGCTCGGTGTCGTCGGTCTCGTCGGCGTGATCCGGCTGATCCCCGACGACGAGACATCTCCCGCCGTGGACCTGCGCGGCGAACTGGCGGTCTTCATCGATCCGCGGCTCTGGCTGGCTCTGGCGGCCACCGCGATAGGTTTCGGCGGACTGTTCGCCTCCTTCACGTTCATCGAGCCGATACTGACCGGCGTCACCGGTTTCGCGGCGAGTGATGTGGTGTGGTTGCTGGCGATCTATGGCGCCGGGTTGGTCGCCGGAAACTGGCTCGCCGGACGCGCGGCCGATCGTGCGCTGATCCCCACCACGATCGCCCTGCTCGTGCTCCTGGTGGCCGCCCTGTGCGTTTTCACCTTCACCGCCCACAGCAAGCCCCTGACGGTGGGCACCTTGTTCCTCCTGGGGGCCTGTGGATTCGGGTTGCTGACACCCACCCAGACCTACGTGTTGCGCGTAGCCGCACGGGATTCCGCCTTGGTCGGCACCGCGAACACGGCGGCGTTCGGCGCCGGTATCACCATCGGCTCGCTCCTCGGCGCGGTCGTGATCGACCATGGCGCCCCGTACACCGGCGTCAATCTCGCCGGCGCCGCGATGACCGCGTTCGGCCTGTTGATCTTCGTCCTCTCCGTCGCGGTAGGCCGCAGGCATCGGACTCCGGCTGACATTGTCAGGTCCGGCGCGAAGTGGTGGGGGCCAGCGGACGGACTTGACGGGGAGCACGGTCAACGCGCCTGCGATCGCCACCACGATGGCGACGATGAAGAGCGTCGGGTAGCCGTCCAGGCCGATGATGAACGCCGCGACAAGGGGTGCGACCATCTGCGGCCCGGCGTTGGAGATGTTGAGCACGCCCAGGGGCTGGTATTTGAAGGTGTCCGTCTGGTGGGGCTTGAGCCCGAAGTCGCGTGACGAGCGAATCAGATCATCATGAATGCCGCCCACGCCACCGTGCCTCCTGCGGCGATGCCTGTCACGACCTGTGCGAGGGTGTGGTGGGCGATCCGCACTCGAGCCCAGCCGATGACCGAGACGAGCACAGCCCCGATGAGCAGGCCCGGCCACCACTCCAGCAGGTGAGCGATGATCACAGTCGCTCCCGTGGAAACGCCCGCGTGGAAGGAGATCTTCCACCACACGGTGATCGAGCCCATGACCAGGACCCAGCCGAGCATCGTGACAGCCGTGGCGACGACCGCCTTCGGAGCCCCCAACGCGATCAGCAACGCCAGGCCCACCACGACCGCGGCGAGTCCGGCGAGCAGCGGCACCTTGCGGCCTGATCGGTCCACCAGATGCTTGGAGTCCAGGCGGCCCTTGCGCACCCCGATGGCGATCACCCCGGCAGGGATGCCCGCGCATAAGACGGCGGCCACCAGCCCCCAGCCCAGCCCCGTCCACCCATCCGCCAGAACACCCGCCACTGGCGGCAAGACGAGCGCGACGTACTGGGGAGCGAAGAGTTCGGTCACCGCCCAGGCGAGGCGGCCCATCCGTCCAGTCATTGCGGCCTTGCCAGTGCGCGCCACACCGTCCACGCGCTGACCAGCCATCGCGCCTCACCCCATCGCCGCCCATCGTCCTGCCCGTACGCCAGGCACGGGCCTACGAGATCATGATCCATCTTTCAGCGTCTCTCGGCGCATGTGGCACTTCTCGATCCGCGCGAGATGCTCCTCATCGACCATTTCGATCATCCACCAGCCCACAGCGGGCAACTGGTGCAGTAGCAGTCAGGCAGCCCCATCGAGGCGCCATCCAAGTCGACCAGGTAGGCGTGCAACTCGATTCGGGGTTTGCCCCCTTCTCCCCTGCCCGCCGCGGCGGCGTCGGGCGGCGCGGATCTCGGCGTCGGCGACGTCATCCGCGAGAAGCATGTAGAGCTGGGTGGTCTCGGTGGCGGCGTGGCCGAGTCTCCCACTGCTTCGGAAACGCACACGCAGGGGTGAAACCCCGGCTCAGCACCTCTGAGAACAGATCCGCGCGTTACATCGTGGCAGGGACGCGTACGGGAGGAGAACGCCTGTACGTTCGTCCTGTTCGATATCTCCACCACGAGCGAGGACCCGTCATGCAAGCCATCACCGTTCGAGACCGCGCCGCCGGTCTGGCCGGGCTTTCCCTGACGGAAGAGCCATACCCGCACGCCGCCGAGAACGACGTCGTCGTCCGGGTGCATGCCGCAGGGTTCACCCCCGGAGAGCTCGACTGGCCGGGAACGTGGTCCGATCGCGCCGGCCACGACCGGACGCCCAGTGTGCCCGGGCATGAGGTGTCGGGTATCGTCGCCGAGCTGGGATACGGAACAACCGGCCTGACCGTCGGCCAGCGGGTGTTCGGGCTGACCGACTGGACCCGCAACGGCTCGCTGGCTGAGTACGTGGCGGTGGAGGCCCGCAACCTCGCGCCGCTGCCGGCCGACGTCGACCACACCGTGGCCGCCGCACTGCCGATCTCAGGACTGACCGCGTGGCAGGGCCTGTTCGACCACGGCCGCCTAGCTGCCGGCCAGACCGTCCTGATCCACGGCATCGCGGGCGGTGTTGGATCTATCGCGGTGCAGCTCGCACGCGAGGCAGGAGCCCGAGTGATCGGCACCGGCAGGGCCGGCGACAGGGACACAGCACTCGGCCTCGGCGTGGATGCCTTCTTGGACCTGCAGGCCGATCCCCTTGAAGATGCCGGTCAGGTCGACGTGGTGTTCGACGTGATAGGCGGTGACATCCTGGACCGCTCGGCCGCGCTGGTGCGCGCCGGTGGCACGCTCGTCACCATCGTCTCGCCACCCACGGTCCGGCCCCGTGACGGGCAGGCAATCTTCTTCGTCGTCGAGTCCGATCGTGCCCGGCTCGCGGACCTGGCACGGAGGGTCCGGGACGGACGGCTCCGCCCGATCGTCGGGGCCGTGCGGACGCTCGCCGAGGCGCCCTCCGCGTTCGCGCCCGCCCAGCGCACCCCCGGCAAGACGATCATCCGGGTCACGGAAGGCGCATAGCCGGCAGGCCGGCTCAGTTGTCGGCGACGTTGTAGCGGCTCGACCGCAGTTTGAGCAGACCATCACCAAGGCTTGAACTCGCCCGTGGTTAGGCTCCGAAATGCCCGGACAGCGTAATCCTCACTCCTCCTGACCGAGACCCATCCCCAGGTGAATCACTTCGGCTGTGTGGGGGCGGAATCCGGTGACGCCTCGCGATCACCCGGTACGCCTGAAAGGTCCAAGCAGGATAGGAGAGGTCATGATCCGAGTACGGTTTGCCGGTGGCCTCCTGGCTGCCGGCATGGTGGCCGCGTCCGTCGCATGCGCGCCCACAGCAGAGCGTGCGACCGGCCAGGTGCCAGTGGCCGCCACGGTTTCGCAGCCGCCGTCCGAGACGCTATCGCCTCTCTTGGAACAGGCGCTTCCAAATGTCAAGGGCAAGACGTTCACCTCGGCGATCGTGAACTTCCCGCCCGCCGCACGCGCGGTGCCGCATCGGCACGGCAAGGCTTTCGTCTACGCCTACGTACTTGAGGGTATTGTGCGCAGCCGGCTCGGTGGCGAGCCGGTGCGTACGTATCGCCAAGGCGAGAACTGGGTCGAGCAGCCGGGCGCCCACCATGTGCTCACGGAGAACACCAGCCGGACGCAACCGGCGAAACTGCTGGTCGTCTTCGTCTCCGACACGGGAGACAAGCTCAAAGTCGACGATCCGGCGTAGGTGCGGAACCGGAAGAGTCAGCCCTGAGCGATGCGATGGCGTGTGGTCATCCTCGTTGCGGTCGCGATCGCCGGTTGCGGACGATGGTCGTCCTGCGCGGTCGCGGACGCGGCGACGGCGGGTGCGTCAGGAGCTGGTCGAGTTTGGCGTTCACCGCCGCGAGCTCCTGCCTGAGCGAGTCGAGGTCGGCCTGGGTGCGAGCTTCGGCCGGTGAGTCTTCGGTGTCGTTCATGGCGTTGACGACGACCGCGATGAACAGGTTCAGCGCGACGAACGTGGACATCAGGATGTAGACGATGAAGAAGATCCACGCCCACGGCTTGTGCTCCATCACCTCCTGGGCGACGTTGCCCCAGTCGTCGCCGGTCATGATCTGGAACAGGGTGAACAGCGAGCGGGGCAGCTCGTCGAAGCGTTCGGGCACGATGTCGCCGAACAGCTTGGTCGCGATCACCGCCGCGATGTAGATCATCAACACGAGCAGGCCGATGATGGACGCCATGCCGGGCACGGCGGCCAGCAGCGCGTTGACGACGCGGCGCATGCTGGGCACCGCCGACACCAGCCGCAGGGCCCGCAGGATGCGCAGCGCCCGCAGCACCGACGTCGGCCCCGAGGCGGGGACGAGCGCGACGGCGACGATGACGGCGTCGAACCAGTTCCACGGGTCGCTGAAGAACGACCTGCGGTAGGCGTACAGACGGGCGGCCAGCTCGACGGCGAAGATCGTGAGCGCGATCCGGTCGATCGCGTGCAGGACGTCGCCGGCTCGCTCCATCAGAGAGAAGCTGGTCTCGCAGCCGATGGTGACCGCGTTGACCACGATCACCACGATGATCGCCCGCTGCATGAGCCGGTTTTCCAGGACGGCGCGCACGCGTTCTTGCCCTGACACCTTTTCGACCGCTCCCTCGGGGATGTAACCAACAAATTGTTGATCATCGTAGGTGCGGGCGGCACCCTCCCGTGGCGGCAGGCGTGAGATACCGATCACATTCGATGCTTGCGCCCCAGGGCGCGCCGGGCGTCGCAGGATCGCTCGCCCGGTGCCCAGTCCTCAGGGGACCGCTAGCACCGGTTCAGTCAGCCTGCGGCGCCTGAGGCCTCCGTAATGGGGAGGTTACCTGCGTCCTCGCGCGGGGCCCGTCCCCCTCGACCCGCGCCGGCCAGCAGCAGGGCGGCGAGCAGGGCGATGATCACCCCGCCGACCAGGCCGCCCGGTCCCGCGATGACCGGGTTGAAGGGTGCGGAGGCGTCCGAGCTGAGCACGATGAGCGTGGTGGCGCTCTCGTTGAAGATGGCGTGTCCGATCACCGCCGGCCACACGCTGCCCGTGACCAACCGCGTCCACGCCAGGACGGCGCCGAACACCGTGCAGAAGGGCACGAACATCAACGCCGCCCACGGGCCCAGATCGGGGTAGTTGTAGCCGAGCAGGGTGAGAGGGGCGTGCCAGGCCGCCCAGATCACGCCCGAGACGAGGACGGCGGGCAGGGTGCCGAGCCGCAGCAGGCGCGGCAGCAGCCATCCCCGCCAGCCCCACTCCTCACCGAAGGCGAGGACCGCGCTGATCAGCGAGGTCACGAACATGCCGACGAGCATGCCGAGCGCGACGATCGACGCCTTGGAGGAGTCGACGTCGGCCGTCTCCAGGGCCCGCTTGAGCCCGGACAGCCCGCCCACGTCGAGTTCGGCGGCTCCCACCAGCGCGCTGACGGCGAGGGTGAGGGCGACCAGCAGTGGCACGCCGAGCCACATGACGCCGAGGACGGCCAGCGTGCGGCCCTTCCGCGGGCCGAGCGTCAGGCCGGTCTCACGGGCCAGGAGGCGGAAGGTGAGGCCCTCGCGTCGCGACCGCAGCCACACGACGAGCACGGCGATGGCGGGCGTGAACATCATCGCGCCGGCGAGCACCGGCAGGAGCGCGAACTCCAGTCCCTTGCCCGACAGCCAGGCGGGCAGGACCACCAACCAGGCGCCCACGAGGGCGACGCAGAGGAAGAGCGTTGTTTTCGAGCGCATGACTCATGATCCGCACGACCGGCTCCGCCGACGTAGACGTCGAAGTCACGACCTGGTGAGGACAAATGTCATACGGCGGGTTCGCTGAGGACGCGTGTACCCGCGCCCTGGGGAAACCGTCCCCGTTTGGTGAAGGTGGGCGGGGTACGACAGCGGATGGGCGGCTCTGGACCGGTCCCCGCGCAGCGCAAAGGCTGGCCCCTGCTATGGCCGCGAGCAGCGTGGGGCGTTCGCGTGCGGGGCACGTACGCCCTTGCTCGTGGTAACTGCCAGGTCAGAGCCGTGGAAGGGAGGCTGGCGGGTCGTCCCCGTTCGAGGAGGGGCGCCGCGCCGGAACGCTGATGACCACCACTGACCGACAGCGGACGGCCCAGGACCGGAAGGCCACTCGCCGGTGAGCACAGCCATCGCGGTGATCCTGGCCCTGTGCGCGGCGGCCGCCAACGCGCTCTCCTCGGTGCTGCAACGCCGGGCGGCCCGCACCGTCCCGCCCGACCGGGAGTTCTCGCCGGCGGTCGTGTGGAGCCAGGTCCGGCAGCCCGCCTGGATGGCCGGCATCGGCGCGCTCATCCTGGCGTTCCTGCTGCAGGCGGGCGCGCTCAGCCTGGCCGGGCTGACGCTCGTGCAGCCGATCCTCGTCATCGAACTGCCGTTCACCATGTTCATCGTCCGGTGGATGTTCAAGACCAGGCTCGGGCGGCGCGAATGGCTGGCCGTGCTGTCCATGACCGCGGGGCTGGCCGTGCTGCTCTCCGCCGCCAACCCGAGCAGCGGCGAGCAGATCCCTGACACCGCCGACTGGCTGCTCAGCACCGCGGCCACCGCCGGAGGCGTCGCGTGGCTCGTCGCCGCCGCGCGGATCGGCCGCGGCGCGCACCGGCCCGCGCTGCTCGGCGTCGCGTCCGGGGCGTGCTTCGCCTTCACCGCCGCGCTGATGAAGGAGAGCACGCGCGTCCTCGCCGAGAACCCGGCCGCCCTGCTGACCACGTGGCCGGTGTACGCCATGGTCGCGGCGGGCATCACCGCGCTGTTCCTGCTGCAGTACGCCCTGCACAGCGGGACCCTGGTGGTCGTGCAGCCGGCGCTCACCGTCACCGACCCGGTGGCGAGCATCGTGTACGGGGTCGCGTTGTTCGACGACTCGATCCGGCTCGGCCCCTGGGTGATCCCCGAGCTCGCCGGCGTCGCGCTGGTGTTCTACGGCAGCGTCAAGCTGTCCCAGTCGCCGCACATCCGCCGGAAGGGGACTCAGCAACCGGCGCGATGAGGGGCACGAAGAACGACTCGGCGGGCGCGGCGGCGAACAGCGCGGCCCGGTTCCCCGCTGCGGCCGCGTCGTCGCCGTCGCCGGAGTCCAGACGGTCCAGCGCCGCGAGCAGCTCGGCGGCGGTTCGCGCGTGGACGCTCAGCCCGGCCCGTGCCATGGCCAGCACGCCGTCCCTGCCGTGCCCGGGAATCGGCCGGTACGTGACGATCGGCAGCCCGGACGCCATCGCCTCCCTGCTGGTCAGCCCGGCGGCGTTGTCGACCAGGGCGTACGCGGCCGCCATCAGGCCGGGCATGTCCTCGTACCAGCCGAGCGCCACTCCCCCGGCACGCCTGGCGCGGCGGCGCAGCCCGGCGTTGCGCCCGCAGAGGATGACCGGCAGGTACCTGCCGGAGCGGGCCAGGACGCGCGCCGTCCGCTCGACGTCGCCCACCCCCCAGGCCCCTGCCGAGACCAGCACCAGCCGGCGGCCCACCCCGTGACGGGCCTGCGCCGCGCCTGGCAGGAAGGCGGGGCGTACGAGGGGGGCGTAACAGGATGCCGGACGGCCGGTGGCGGCGCTGACCTGGCGTGCGGTGGCCGCGTCGGGGCACAGGTAGCGATCGTTGCCGGGATGCAGCCACAGCCGGTGCGCGGCGAAGTCCGTCAGCAGCACCGTGCTCGGGACGGGGAGCAGGCCGCGCTCCCGGAGCATCCCGGCAGCCTGGGCGGCCAGGTGGAAGACCGAGACGACCTCGTCCAGCGGCCTGCGCCGCAGCAGCCTGCGCAGCCGTGCGGCGGTGAGCCCCGTCAGCGGTGAGGCCGACCCGGCGTGACCGGACACGAAGAAGATGCGGTAGATCAGCGCGTACATCCACGGGGCCGAGCGCATCATCCAGCCGTACCAGCCGCGCAGCGCCGCACCCAGGCGCAGCGGGAGCAGTTCGAGGACGTCCACCACCTCGGCGTCGACGCCCGCGACGGCCAGCCGCCGGGCCAGCTCGGCAGCTGCGGCGTCGTGGCCGGCGCCCATGCTCGCGCTCAGGATCACTGCGAGCTACCCCTTCTACAACCGCCGTGTCCCTGACGAGGCGCACGCGAAGATGAACGAGTTGGCGCCTTACGGCATCACGTCGTTCGCGTTCACGCCGTCCAACGGCTGGGTCATCGTCACCCAGGACGGCCGCTACTTCGGCCGTGGCCTTCCTGACGCGTGCTTCGCCGAGCTCGGAAAGCTGATCAAGTCGGGTTGGCGGATCCACTGCGTGGCCTTTCCGCCCGAGGGCGGCGACCGGTGGGTGATCACTGGTGACAAGGGGGTGTCGGCGCGCAACATCCCCGACGAGTGCCACCAGCGCATCCTCGCCTGCTACAGCGCCGGCCAGCAGGTCGTCGACGTCGCCTTCCCGCCGGCGGGCGGCAACCGCTGGGTGGTGGCCGCCACGAACGCCTTCTACGCGCGCTCGGTCGACGACGAGTGCTACCAGATGATGCGCAACCTGACGCAGGGCGGACGCCGCGTGACCCGCGTCGCCTTCCCCCCTGCGGGTGGGTGGGCGGTCGTCGCGCAGGACGAGTTCCACGTGCGCGGCGTCGACGACGAGTGCTTCAAGCAGATGAACAGCCTCGCCGCCGACGGCTGGCAGCTGCACAACGTGGCCTTCTCACCGGTCAACACCGGCTGGTCGCTGGCCACGCGCGGCAAGGCGCCGGCGCTGCCCGCGGACCGGGTGCGGCAGGTCGAGAACGCGGTGGGCGGCTCGACCATCTGGCAGCGGATGAGCGCCTGGAAGACGCCGGGCGCGGCGGTCGCGGTCGTGGTCGGCAACAAGATCGCCTGGTCCACCGGCTACGGCTGGCTGGAGGCGGGCACCGGCGCCGCCGCGCACCCGGAGACCGGCTTCCAGGCCGCCTCCATCAGCAAGGCCGTCACCTCGGTCGGCGTGCTGCGCCTCATGCAGACGCTCAAGCAGCCGCTGAGCAGCGACATCCGCCCCTACCTCGACTGGACCCTGCCGCGCCGCTCGTGCGTCTCGGCGACGCCGGTGCCGACCATCGACCGCGTCCTGACGCACCGGGCCGGCGTCATCGGACGCGGCTCCACCTCCCCGGCCGACGCCTGTTCCGGCTTCGACACCGGCGCGGGCGGCGGCTTCGCCGGCTACGGCCCGACCGCGTCCGTGCCCTCGCTGCTCCAGGTCATGAACGGCGAGGGCAACTCGCCGAAGATCGAGCTCACCACCGACCCCGGTGCGGAGTACCACTACTCCGGCGCGGGCTTCGTCCTGCTGCAGCGGATGGTGGAGCAGCAGAGCGGCCTGTCGCTGACCCAGTACATGGACAAGGAGGTGTTCGCGCCGCTCGGCATGAAGACCAGCTCCTACGCGCTGACGCCCTCGTTCGAGCTCGCCGCCGGGCACACCGCCACCGGCGCCGTGATCCCCGGCAAGCGGAACCGCTACCCGGAGTCGGCCGCGGCCGGCCTCTACACGAACGTCCTCGACCTGTGCCAGCTCGTGTGCTACCTCAACAAGGCGTGGACCGCACCCGGTGACATCGCGGGCCCGCTCACCAAGGCCTCCGTCCGGACACTGCTCAGCACGGGGCCGGAGCCCGGCATGGGCCGGGGCTTGTTCATCGCCGGTTCCGGGACGAAGAACTTCTCCTTCACCCACGACGGCTCGAACTACGGCTTCAAGTCCGTGTTCAAGGGCTACCCCGAGCTCGGCGCCGGGTACGCCGTCCTGGTCAACGGTAACAACACGAGCCTGGTCAACGAGATCGCCGCATCCATCAGGTCGGCCTACGGCTGGGCCTGACCGGCGGGACGACGGTGTACGGGAAGAAGGGGAAGCACCGGCTACCGGTGGTGGAGCTGAGCGATCGACGGGCCCTGGAGCGGTGGCGGCCCGCCGATCCTGAGATCGTCGAGCGGGCACGGCGGTTGAAGGAGCAGGCACTGCTCGATCTCGGGATGACGCACAGCGCGATCGCGTCCTGGATCTACAGCAAGTGCCACTACCAGCTTCCCACCACGGCGGTCGACACGGCGGCCGTGATCGCGTCCGGCGACGGAACGTGCCTGCTGCTCTACAACCCCCGCTTCTTCGTCGCGCTGGGGCTGGAGGGGGTACGGTTCGTCCTCTTCCACGAGGCCCGTCACCTGGTGCAGCGGCACCTCTTCACCGAGCCGGAGCTGCGGGACGATCCCGTCTTCACCGTGGCCTGCGAGGTGACCATCAACCACGTCACCATGGTGCGGTTGCGCGAGAGCGGGCTGCCCACCGTCGACGGCGAACCGGTCGGCGTCGATCCGCGGGAGGTCCATCGTGCCTACCGGGCCGACCTGGAGGCCCAGGGCCTCGAGTGGCTGGCCTTCGACGAGTTCGTCGCCACGGACCTGGTAGTTCACCGGGAGCTGCGCCGCATGCGGAATCCGCCCGAGCCCGGCCCGCGCTGCGTCCACATGATCCTGGACGGCGACGAGCTCGACCAGGAGACCGTGGACCGGATCGGCTCCGACGTCCTGCGCAGCGTGCTCCTCGCCGCCCGGCGCGGCAACGCCACGGCGCGCGGGGAACTGCTCGACCTGCTCGACCGCACCGAGGACGCCGGGGAACGCGTCGACCGGCTCTGGGGTGACCTCGGCGCGCATGTCCTGCGCGGCCGCACCGTCTCCACCCGCCGTGTCGACTGGTGGCAGCAGTGGCTCGTCGACGTACTCGGCTCCAGGCTCAGGGCCGGGGAGCGGCTGGTCTACCCGAAGAAGCGCGGCGCGTTGCTGGCCGCCCTCAGGTACGACCCGACGCTGGCCAGGCGCGGGCCGGAGCGGGTCAGGTCGCTGGTGATCGCCTTCGACACCTCGGGGTCGATGCCGGGCCGCGTGGTGGAATGGCTTACCGAGCTGGTCGGGCAGGTCGACGGGGTCGAGGCGCGCTGGCTGAGCTTCGACGCGGTGGTCATGCCGTTCCGTCCGGGCGAGCTCGTGTACGGCGGTGGCGGTACCGACTTCGGCGGCGTCCGCGACTATGTCGAAGGCCGCCTGGAGGTGAACGGCGAGCGGATCGACACGCACCCCGACGCGGTGATCGTGGTCACCGACGGTCATGCCCCGCCGATCACCCCGGTCCAGCCGGACAGGTGGATCTGGCTAATCACCTCGGACGGCGACGACTGGCCGGACCGGCAGCACCCGCCGATGGCCTGCCACCGCGTGCGACCAGACCGGTGAGCAGCAGGCCGGCGCTGGCGACATGATCGCCGAGCCCGTACGGTGTCGGTTCGTGAGTTCGATGACCGTCACCTCCGTCAGGGCGTCCGACATCCGCGCCTGCACCGCCGGGCTGTTGCGGTTCGCCATCCCGGGCGAGCTGGACGCGCTCCTCGCCGATCCGCTGACCGTCGACGCGCACACCAGCTACGGGACGCCGAACAGGGCGGTCATCGAGGCGCTGATACGCCGTCCCGGCAGGGAACGGCTGAAGGACGCACTGTTCGGCTCCGAGAAGGTCCATCCGGCGCTGCTCGACCCGGCGTCATGCCTGCTCGGACGGTTGCTCGACCTGGACGATCCGGTGATCAACAGCCTGTTGTTCGAGTCCGGGATCTCGCGCAATCTCCGCAGGCAACTGGCGCACCAGACCTCCCGGCGCGACGGCGTCACTCCGGTGCCCTTTCCTCCCGGCGTCCGGGAGCACCTGCGCAAGCCGGACCTTCCTGGACGGCTGCGCACCGCACTGCTCTTCGCGGCCGACCCCGACACGGCCGGCCACGCCCTGCGGAGCCTCGGCCGCGGCGCCGACCCGCACGGCGCTGCATGGGCCTGCCGGACGCTGCTGCTCGCCGGCCGGACCGGCGAG
>NZ_JBEXUP010000087.1:0-37422 GCF_040614375.1 Nonomuraea sp. NPDC005983 | reverse complement strand
GTCACCGGCGCGCAGCGCGGCGGCTTTGGCGAGTGCCGCGCGGGCCAGCGCGCGGGCGACCAGCCGACGGTCGCCGAGCCTGCGCGCCGCGGCTTCATCTGCGGCTCGCTCGACCGCGAACCGCACGGAGCGGGCGGTGGGGCGCAGGAGAGGGTTGGCCGCGGAGGCGAGGTGCGCCACCTGGACGTAGAGGTGGTGTCGGCCGGAGACGTGAGCCGCCTCGTGGGCGAACAGCACCCGGCTCTCCTCACCGTCCAGAGCGCGCAGCATGGCGGTCGTCACGACAACACGTGCGGGAGTTCCGGGCAGGGCTGGAAGCGTGTAGGCGTCCGGCACGGCGTCGGGCACGATGACGACCCCATCAGGGCCCGGTACCAGTCGCCGGGACGTACCCGCGACTCTGACCAACTCGCGAACCATCCGCGAGGTCGTGTGCAAACCCGCGATGAGCAGCAGCGCGGCGCAGATCCCAGCCATCGCCTCGGCGGCCACCGGCCACGGCTGCTGGGCGCCGAGCCGGCTCGCGGACCAGCTGCCGAGCAGCGCCACCTCAGGTACCTGCGCGAATGACAGGAACCCCAGCGTGGTCAGCACCGTCCCCGTGCCCATGGCCACGACCACCATCGCGACCGGAACCAGCCGGACAGCGACCCCCGGGTGCAGGGTCCGCGCGATCCACGGACCGAGCAGGCCGAGCACGAGATTGGCCACCAGCGGTGACCACACCAGCCACGCCACCGCTTACTCGCCCGATGTCCGGCGGGCGCTCCCCCGCCCCTGACGACCGTCTTCGAGGCCACGCAGCAGCTCGGTCAGCAGCTGCTCGTCCTCGGGACCGAGGTCAGCGACGAAGTGAGCGAGGACACCGGCACGGTCGCCGCCCTTCCCGAGCAGCCGGCTCATCTGCGCAGCCACGGCGATCGACTGCGCCGCCTCGGCGTCGGAGGCCACCCGGTAGGCGTAGGCCCGGCCGGCGGGCTCCCGCTCCGCCAGCCCTCGCTTGTGCAGCCGAGCGAGAGTGGTCATCACGGTGGTGTAGGCAAGCCCGCCACCGAGCTGGGTTTGCACCTCACCGGGGGTCAGCGGCCGACCGGCCTCGGTCAGGCAGGCCAGGATCTCCTGCTCCAGGACGCCCGGGGAACGCCTGCCCGACCTTCGTGACGACTCGGTCATTCCCACCCCCGGCGACTACTACAGATGTCAATCGTAGCTTGCACCGTCTGCGAGCTCACACCTGCAGGTGCTTCAGGGTCTTCTCGAGGGTGGTCATCGCCGCGCCACATCGCGCCTGGCTCGGGGCGCCGGCCCGCAGCGCGGTCAGCGCCCCGTCGATCGCGCCGTCCAGGGCGTGCCAGTCACTCGGCGAGCGGGGCTTGAGACCGGCCTCGGCGGCGTCCCAGGCCACCTCGAGATCCTTGATCCGAGCCTTCGCCCCGGCCAGGTCGCCCTTTGTGGTGCGCGCGTCGACGTCGTCGATGATGACGGCGAAGGACGACAGATCCCCGAGCTTGGGACTCGAGGCCTGCTTGACCGCCGCAGGAGAACCGGCGGGCCGGCCTGCGGCGCCTGCTGACATCCAGCCGCCGATCCCGACGACGGCGACAATGCCGGCCGCAGCCCACACCAGGTCCGCGGGCCGACCCAGGCTCGCCCTGCCCGACTTGCCCCCTGCGTGCGTGCCCGCGTGTCGAGCCCTGGCCGCGGCCACCTGCTCACGGACGACCAACGCGACGATGACGGCGAAGAACAGCACGCTGGTCCTGGTCGCGCCCAGACCGAGACCGCCGAGCGAGTGATCCTGGGTGAGCAGGTCGCCGACCGCGGCCCCCAGGGGACGAGTGAGGATGTAGGCGGCCCAGAACGCCGGCACCTGCCAGGCCTCGACCCGCCACAGCACCAGAGTGAGGACGAAGCCGCCGCCGAACAGCAGCGCACCGTTGCGGAACCCGAGGCTCAACGACTCGGTCGCCAGGTCACCGGCCGCGGTACCCAGCGCGAAGGTGGTCAGGATGGCCGCCCAGTAGAACGCCTCCCGCCGCGGCGTGTTGATCGCGGTGATCGACAGCGTCATCTCCTGCCGATACCAGACGGTGAAGACCACGGCCAAAAGCACCGCGAACAGCGTCGTACTGACGTACAGGCTGATCCCGAGCGTGTCGGTGAGGAAGTCGGTGATCTGCGTTCCCGAGATGCTCACCAAGACCACGGACAGCCAGTAGATCCACGGGGTGTAGCGGCGGGAGGACGCCTGCAGGACCAGGGCCGCCGCCAGGACGGCGAACACCAGACCATCGGTCAGCACCGGGCCGAGCCCGACGTTGACCGTGAGGTAGTCCGCGAACGTCTCCCCCACCGTCGTCGAAAGGATCTTGATAACCCAGAAGGTCGCTGTGACCAGGGGCACCTTGCTGGCCATCTGCCGTCGCCGAGGTGGGGCAGAGGTGGACACCATGCGCACGCTCCAGACAGGGAAGGGACACGGTCACTGGCACCCAGGAGCACCAGCCGCAGCAGATACTACTCGCTCGAATAGTAGCAAGGGACGGAACGTCCCCATCGAGCCAGCCAGCCCGGAAGCCCTCGACGAAACCGGGCGAGCAGCAGCGCGGCCGTCCGGTGCGCCCGATGAACAGCCCGAACCACGTCCTGAGCGCCTGCCGCCTGGCCCAGACCCGGCCTGCGCGGTGCGTCGTGGCGGCGAAGGTAAGCGCCGCGCTAACCGAGTGCTGAGCGGGCGCTGTAACGTCCCTCCATACCGTGCGTTCATGAGATCAGGCAGCAGAACGACAGTCCGGGTGCCGGTCTCCGCCGCGTTTGTCTGCCTGGGGGTGGTCGTCGGCTTCGCCGCGCGCACGCCCGCGTGGACCGCGGCGGACACGAGCGTGACCCAGGCGGTGCAGTCGCTGCGCGGCCCCTGGCTGACCGCACTGGCGCAGGTCCTGAACGTGGGCTTCGGCACCGTCGTCGGAACGGTCCTGGCCGCCGTACTCGTCGTGGGTCTCGCCGTCTCGGGACGGTCGCGTGACGCCGGAGGCGCGCTGCTGGTGATCGCCGCCGGGTGGGGCGTGAGCGCGCTGGTCAAGGTCGTCGTCGCCCGCCCCCGGCCCCCGGCGCTCCACGCCCTGGTGCAGGAGCTCGGCCCGGACAGCTTTCCCAGCGGTCACGTGTGCCTGACCCTGTCGTTCGTGATCGCCGTGGCGTTGCTGGCCAGGAAGACCCGGTTCTTCTGGCCCGTCGTGGCGGCGGGCGGCGTGCTCGTGGCCGGCCAGATGACCGCCAGGGTCTATCTCGGGGCGCACTATCCCACCGACACCCTAGGTTCGATCATCCTGACTCCGGCCGCCATCCACCTGGCCGCCAACGCGCGACGGCTCGGCGTGCTCCTGCTGCGCGCGGACAACCGCCGCAGGGCGCGCGGGGCCAGCCTGCCCAGCACCCGGCAGGTGAAGATCCTCCTGTTGCACGCGCACGGCATGGGCGGCACCATCAGGACCGCCTTCAACCTCGCGGGCACGCTGGCGGCCGATCACGACGTGGAGATCATCAGCGTCATCAAGACCAAGGACAGGCCCTTCTTCGAGGTGCCGCCGGGCGTTCACGTCACCTTCCTGGACGACCGCATGGGCCGCCGCCCCCGCGGTCCGCGGCTCGCACGCCTGCTGCGCAGCCGCCTCATCCCGCCGGACGAGGCCGCGTACGACAGGTTCGACCTGCGCAGCGACCTGGCCCTGCTGCGCTTCCTGCGCGGGCTGCGCACCGGCGTCCTGATCAGCACCCGGCCCGGGCTCAATCTGGCCGCCGCCCTGCTGGCCCCGCCCGGCGTGATCACGATCGGGCAGGAGCACGTCGGCTTCGGCTCGCACAAGCCCACCGTCCGCGAGATGATCTCCCGCAGGTACGGCAGGCTCGACGCGCTCGTCACCCTGACCGAGGCCGACCTGGACGCCTACCACGAGGCCCTGGGCCCCCGCGCGCCCCGTCACCTGCTGCGCATCCCCAACGCCACCCCGCCCCTCACCGGCGGCCCCTCCCCCTTGAGCGCCAAGAGCGTCATCGCTGTCGGCCGCCTGGTCAAGGTCAAGGGCTTCGACCTGCTCCTGCGCGCCTGGGAGCGGGCCAGCGCCGTACACCCCGGCTGGACGCTGCGCATTGTCGGCTCAGGGCCAGAACGCGCCCGCCTCCTCAAGCTGGTCGGCGAGCTCGGCCTGACCGGCTCGGTCGAACTTCCCGGCCCTTCGCGCGACGTCGGTGCCGAGCTCGACGACGCCTCGGTCTTCGTGCTCAGCTCCCGTCACGAGGGATTCCCGATGACCATCCTGGAGGCGCTGAGCAAGGGCGTGCCCGTCGTCGCCTTCGACTGCCCGCACGGCCCCGGCGAGATCATCACCCACGGCCACGACGGACTGCTCGTCCCCCGGCGGGACGTCGCCGCCCTGGCCGCGGCGATCGGCGTCCTCCTCGACAACGAGGACGAGCGCCACATGATGGGAACGGCCGCGCTGGCCACCTCCAAGCAGTACGACCCGGACGTCATCGGCCGGCGCTGGACCGAACTGCTGGCCGAGCTGGAAGCGGGCCTCTGAGCCGCGCAGCCTGCCGCCAGCCCGGCCGTGGTCAGGGCGATGACGCTCTGCCGTACCTTCATAGTCGTCACGCTGTGAGCACGCCGGGCAGCGCCCGCTGAGCCACGGGTTAGCGGGGCGCTTACCTTGCTTCTGCCAGGCTGGAGGGGTGACAGCACAGGGCGTGCCACTGCGGCATCGGGTGCTCGTGGTGATCTTGAGCGTGACCGCCCTGGCCGTCGCGCTGTTCCTGGTGCCGCTGGCCGTCGCGGTGAAACTGCTCTACCACGACCAGACGGTGGCCGCGCTGCAACGCGACGCCGCCTGGGTCGCCGCCGCGGTCCCCGACGAGCCGCGGGTGCCGTTGAAACTGCCGACCGGCCTGTCAGGCGAGCTGGCCATCGGCGGCTACAGCGTGCAGGGCACCCGGGTGTTCGGCAACGGCCCCACCCACTCCAGCCTGGCCGCCTCCAGCAAGGACGGCCGCGTGCACGACACGGTGGAGGGCGGGTTCCTGGCCGTGTCCGCACCCGTCCCCTCCGACGAGGGCCCCGCGCTGGTCATCCGCGTCGCGACGCCGAACTCCGAAGTCGAGGAGCGCATCCACGACGCATGGCTGCTCATGGGCGGGCTCGCACTGACCGTGATCGCCCTGGCCGCGGCCGCTGCCGTACGCCAGTCGGCCCGGCTCGCCACCCCGCTGGAGCGGCTGACCGTCGCGGCGCAGGCGCTCGGCGGCGGCGACTTCAGCGTCCGCACCTCCCCTTCCGGGCTGCGTGAGGCAGACCAGGCCGGGCAGGCGCTGGAGTCGACGGCGCGCCGCCTCGGCGACGTGCTCGCCCGCGAGCGGGCCTTCAGCGCCGACGTCTCCCACCAGCTGCGCACCGGGCTGACCGGCCTGCTGCTCGGCCTGGACTCGGCGCTGTCCCGCCCCGGCGCGGACCTGGCCCCGGCCGTCCGGGCCGCGCTGACCAGAGGCGAGCGGCTGCAGGAGGTCATCGACGATCTCGTACGGCTCAGCCGCGACGCTCGCGTGCCGAGCGAGCGGCTCGACGTGGATGCGCTGCTGGAGGAGGTCCGGCAGGAGTGGCACGGCCCGCTGGCCGAGCAGGGCCGCCGCCTGACCATCACCGTGGAGCCCGGGCTGCCGCCGGTGACGGCCCAGCCCGCGGCCGTCCGGCAGATCCTGCGCGTCCTGCTCGACAACGCCCTGCGCCACGGCCAGGGAGAGGTCATGGTCACCGTCGCCGACGTGGGCCCCGGGCTGGCCGTCGAGGTGAGTGATCATGGGCCGGGCCTGGCCGAAGGGGCGGACCCGTTCGTCAGGGCCAGCGGCCGCAGCCACGGCATCGGCCTGGCCCTGGCCCGCTCGCTGGCCGAGGCCGAGGGCGGCAGGCTGGTGCTCAGCCGGATCAGCCCGCCGCTGTTCAGCCTGCTGCTGCCCGGCCACGACAGCTGACGGATCATGCCTCGTAGCGGTAGCCGCGCCCCCGCACCGTGACGATCCGCTCCATCCCCTCCCCCTGCTCGGCCAGCTTGCGGCGCAGCGCGAACACGTGCACATCCAGCGTCTTGGTGGGGCCGAACCAGTTTTCGTCCCACACCTCGTCCATGAGCTGCTCGCGCGTCACCACCTCGCCCGCCCGGCTGACCAGCGCCGTCAGCAGGTCGAACTCCTTGGGCCGCAACGCCAGCTCCGCCTGTCCGACGTAGGCGCGCCGGGCCGCGACGTCGAGCCGCAGCCGCCCGGCGCTCAACATGCGCTCCCCCGGCGCGGGGCCGCGCCGCCGCAGGTGGGCGCGGATCCTGGCCATGAGCTCGGTCAGCCGGAACGGCTTGGTCAGGTAGTCGTCGGCCCCCGCGTCGAGCGCCACCACGACCTCGAACTCCTGGGTGCGGGCCGTGAGCACGACGATCACCGTGTCTGGTGTCCTCGAGCGCAGCCGCCGGCACAGGGTCACCCCGTCAACGTCGGGCAACCCCAGGTCCAGCAGGACGAGATCCGGCTGGTGCCGCTCGGCCGCCCGCAGCGCCTCGGCCCCGTCCGCGGCCGGCTCCGCCTCGTAGCCCTGGGCGGTCAGGGCCTCGACCAGCTCGGACCTGATGACCAGGTCGTCCTCCACGACCAGCACACACGTCATGCGCCCGATGGTATGGGCTGCCCCGTCAAGGGAGTCTGCGCCTTCAGGCGAGCGGAACCTGACGTGAAACCTTCCTGCGGTGCACGGCTGTCGCCGCCCCAACTCCTCACGGGATCCGCCGTCGCCCTGGTCCTTCTGATTCCCGTCGCCCTGGCTCTGGGCTGGTTCGTCGCCGGCCGGTTCCTGCATCCGCTGCGCGCCATCACCGCCACCGCCACAATCATCTCCGCCGGCGACCTCCACCGGCGCCTTGACCTCGGCGATCCCACGGACGAGCTGACCGAGCTCGGCCACACCCTCGACGACCTGTTCGCCCGCCTTGAGGCCTCCTTCGACGCCCAACGCCACTTCGTCGCCAACGCCTCCCACGAGTTGCGCACCCCTCTGGCCGGCCTGCGTACCCTGCTTGAAGTCGCTCTCGCCGACCCCGATGCCGACACCGACACCCTGCGTTCGGCCTGCCAGGAGGCCCTCGCTCTGGGCGGACACCAGGAGCGGCTCGTCCAAGCACTGCTCGCTCTGGCCACCAGCGAGCGCGGCGTCACCCGCCGGGACACCCTCGACCTCGCCCACGTCGTCGAAGGCGTGCTCGCCTCCCGCCGCGACCAAGCAACGCAGAAAGGCATTGACCTCACCGAACACCTGACGCCCGCAGTGACGTCCGGAGACCCCAGACTGATCGAAAGCCTCGTCGCCAACCTCGTCGACAACGCCATCCGCCACAACCACGCGGACGGGCAGGTAAAGGTCACCACGCAGACCTCCGGCACGCAGGTGGCCCTTACGGTCACCAACAGCGGGCCAGTCATCCCCGACAATCAGATCCAGCGCCTCTTTCACCCGTTCCAGAAACTGGCGCCTGATCGTCATGGCAGCCGCGACGGCTACGGCCTCGGCCTCGCCATCGTCAACGCCGTCACGCAAGCTCACCACGCCACCCTCACCACCAGCGCACGCCCAGAAGGCGGCTTGTCCATCACCGTGCGGTTCTCGCGCGGATCTCATCCGAGCCGTCCCTAACGTCAGGTGCCGGCGTACAGGAAGTACAGAAACCCCGAACCAGCATTCTCCTCATTCCGGGCTTGACCTTGCCCCAAGGTCAGGGTTCGACGATGGTCCGCATGAGCAACGCACTGCACACCGTCGAAGCCCAGATCCGCGAGCAGGCCGCCGCCTACTGCGAGTCCAACAACGTCCCCGGGTTCGTCGCCGGCGTCTACCACGCCGGCGAGCAGATCGTCGTCGCCCACGGCACCGCGAACGTCGCCACCGGCGCACCGATGCTCGAAGACACCGGATTCCTCTTCGGCTCTGTCACCAAGGTCCTGACCACCACGCTGGTCCTGCAGCAGGTCGACCGTGGGCTGTTGGACCTCGACACGCCGGTGGTGGAGCACCTTCCCGAATTCGCCCTGACCGCACCGGGCGCGGCGGACAAGATCCTGGTCCGCCACCTGATCTCACACACCAACGGCATCGATGCGGACCTGTTCTTCCCCGACGCCAAGGGCCGCGACGCCCTGAAGACCTACGTCAACGGCCTCGCGAGCAGCTGCGGCACCCTGTTCGTACCTGGCGAGCAGCTCAGCTACTCCAACGGCGGCATGATCGTTGCTGGCCGCCTACTGGAAGTGGTGACCGGCACGCCCTTCCCCGACCTGCTCGAGCGCGATGTCTACGCACCCGTCGGCATGAAGGACTCCAGCACCTCAGCCGAGCAGGCCATCCTGCGCGGCACGGCTGTCGGCCACTTCCTGGACCCCGAGACCATGGCGGCCAAGCCCACAGGCATGTTCATGCTGCCCGACACCTGGGGGCCGGCCGGTGGCACGCCGATCGGCACCGTCGCCGACCTGCTCGCCTTCGGACGCACCCACCTCGCGGGCGGTGTGTCCCCCTCCGGCACACGTGTCCTGTCGACCGAGTCGACC
Organism: Nonomuraea sp. NPDC005983; assembly: GCF_040614375.1. NCBI lineage: Bacteria > Bacillati > Actinomycetota > Actinomycetes > Streptosporangiales > Streptosporangiaceae > Nonomuraea > Nonomuraea sp. NPDC005983. The sequence goes on along the minus strand of NZ_JBEXUP010000087.1, from coordinate 28,788 downwards.
GCGCTGATGCAGCAGGTCTCACACGACATGGCGACCCCGAACGTCCCGCCGATGGGCCTGGGCTGGGTGCGATACCCGTTCGGCGACACGACCGTCCTCGCCATGTCAGGCGCGTCGCCCGGCGGCGTGTCCATCTTGTGCGTCGCACCCGAACACGACCTGGTCTTCACCGCCTTCGGCAACACCTCGGGGGCGATCATGCTGCAGGACCAGATCCTGCAGTGGCTCCTGAGCGAGCATCTCGGCGTCCAGATCCGCACTCTGGTCACCGAATCGGAGCAGGACGTCGACCTCACCCCATACGTGGGCACCTACCGTTCCCATCAGCTCCGCATCGACGTCAGCATCGCCGAAGGTCAGCTCGAGGAGCGGACGACCTACGAACCGGCGGACGAATCACAGAAGCAGATCTTCACCGAGTTCGCCGGCGGCATGACCTCCGCCCCGCCACAGCGCTACGTGCCGATCCGGCCCGGCCTTTTCGCGCCCGCCGGATACCCACTGGAGACGTTCGACGGGTACCTTCGACTGCTGCTCGTCTCCTACCACGACGTCCGCGACGGCCAAGCGCGCTTCCGCAACGGCGGCGGCCGCCTGACCCGACGGGCTTGACCGTTCCGAATGACCTGATCACCGAGTGGAAGGACGTCCAGCGTGATCACGATTGGCCGGCTCGCGGACTACGCCGGGGTGACCATCAAAGCCATCCGCCACTATCACGAGCGCGGTCTGCTCGCCGAGCCCGACCGCGACTCGTCCGGCTACCGGCGCTACACCGCCAAGGACGCCATCGACCTCGTCAAGATCAGAACCCTGGCCAATGCGGGCGTGCCACTGGCCCGCATCAAAGACCTTCTTGACGCCGACCCGGACGCGCTCACGGCGGCCATCGCCGAGATCGACCACAATCTCCAAGACCGCATCGCGCAGCTGCGGCGAACCCGCGATCAACTCGCCCAGCTGCGCGGCGACGACCGGCTCTTCGTCTCCCCGGAGGTCGCCGACTATCTCGACGATCTGCGCGGACTCGGCGTCAGCGAGCGCCAGATGCACCTGGAACGCGACGGCTGGATCCTTATGCAAACGGCCTCACCCGAGGACGCCTCACTGTGGATCGCCGAGAAACGCGAGCTCATGACCGATCCCGAGTTCCGCGTCCTCTACCTCGAACATGACGCCGCCTACGACTGGCCGCCGAACGATCCCCGCCTCCCCGCCCTCGCGGACCGTACGCAGACCTGGTTCACCGATCATCACAGCCGATCCGAGACCCGCCCCGTCCACAACGCGGCTTTCGCACGGCTGGCGGCATCCCAGCCCGGAGCCTCATCCCCAGCTTGGGACCGCCTCGCCCAACTCATGCAAGGCTAGCCTCGTTCGAAGGGGCGGTAGAGGCCCGGGCCGATGATGCGTGACGAACACAGGGCGCCGTACGCCCACTGCCCGCCGGCGCCCGCAGCGCCGTAGACGGCCGACCGCTCACAGGCGTGTATCTACCGCTCGGCGTGCTCCGCGTGCCGTTGGGCGGCAACCGGCGTCCACTCGCCGAACCGAGCGCCACCGGGCACTGCTGGACGTCCGCTTCGAGGCCATGATCCGAAGACCGCCAAAATTGTCCGACGAAGTGCGGTATAGGAGGAAACGTCCCAATGCCCCCCACCTCCGCCTCTCCCGACGCCCCCATCCCCACTGGATTCGCGATCCGTCCGTCACGCCGGACCGTCCTGGCCGGCGGCGCCGGAGCCCTCGCCGCCGCGCTCATCCCCACCACCGCCACGCGCGCCCGGGCCGACGACGTCCTCGGCGACGGCGGCAACACCTCCGTCGCGTCTGGCACCGACTTCGCCGTCGCCCCCTCCCCCGACGGTCGCAGCCTCGCCCTCGACATGCTCGGCGTCCTCTGGATCTGCTCAGCCTCCGGCGGCACCGCCCGCCGGCTCACCAGCGACCTGTACGACATCGCCCAACCCGACTGGTCTCCGGACGGGTCCACCATCGTGTTCCAGTCGTACCGCGACGGGGTCTTCAACCTGTGGACGATCCGGCCCGACGGATCCGCGATCACCCAGCTGACCACCGGCCCGTTCGACCACCGCGAGCCCCGGTACAGCCCGGACGGGCGCACCATCGTCTACTCCTCCGATGCCGGCGGCAGCTACGGCATCCACCTGCTGGACATCGCCACCGGTGCGACCCGTGTCCTGGCCGACACGTCCGCCGAGGAGTACGAGCCGGCCTGGTCACCCGACGGGACCAAAGTCGCGTTCGTCGTCGCCGACACCAGGATCGACGTCGTCGACGTGGCCACCGGCGCCCGCAGCACCGCAGTCACCGTCCCCGCCGGCCAGGTCATCCACCAGCCGTCCTGGATGCCGAACGGAACCGACATCGCCTACCATCTCTTCCGAGCTGGGGCCAACGACTTGGCCAGCACCGCGGGCGCGCTCGTCACCGGCGAGGAGGTCTTCCCGTTCCGCGCCCGGTTCACCCCGGATGGACGCTACTTCTACACCTCCGCCGGCACCGTCCGGGCCCGCCGCCTCGGCTCCACGTCCGCCGGCACGATCGGCTTCACCGCCGCGCTGACCGCGACCACTCCGGCCTACAAGAAGAGGGTCCGCGTCTTCGACGCGCCCGGCGCGTTCCCGGTCGTCGGCATCGGCAGCCCGACGGTGTCCCCGGACGGGTCCGCCATCGCTTTCCGCGCCCTCAACGACATCTACCTGATGCGGATCGGGGACAAGCCGATCCCCTTGTTCCGCGACCGATGGTGGAAGGCCGACCCGGACTTCTCCCCAGACGGGCGGCAGCTGGCCTTCGTCACCGACCGCACCGGCACCCTCAACATCTGGGTCCGCGACCTGGCCGGCGGCACCGACCGGCAGCTGACCCACCTGACCGACTCCGCCGCCCTCTCGGTCCGGTGGTCACCGGATGGGAAGGAGATGGCCTACCTGGACGAGGACGGCGCGCTGTGGGTCCTCGACGTCGCCACCGGCGACATCCAGAAGGTCTTCGACGCCACCTTCGAACCAGGCCGGCCGACCTGGTCGCCGGATGGGAAGACGATCGCCTTAGCCGCGGTCGTGCCGTACTCGCGACGCTACCGTGAGGGCCTGTCCAAGATCCTTCTCGTCGACCGGGCAACAGGTGCAGGTACCTACGTCGACCCGGCCCCGCACCGGTCCCTGCAGACCCGCGGCGACGACGGTCCCGTCTGGTCACCGGACGGCACCATGCTCGCCTTCGCCATGGAGTCGCTCCTGTGGGTCCTGCCCGTCGACAAGACCGGACGTCCCACCGGCCCGGCCCGTCAGGTCACCCGAGAGCTGTCCGACGCCCCGACCTGGACCGGCGACTCCACCACCCTGCTCTATCTGAACGGCGGACGGCTGAAGACCGTCCGCGTCGACGGCAGGTCCGGCCGGTCCATCCCGGTGCAGCTGTTCTGGCGCAACGCCCCCGGCCCCGACCAGGTCGTCGTTCACGCCAGCCGCATGTGGGACGGCGTCTCCGCGACCGTCGCCCGAGACGTCGACATTGTCGTACGCGGCCAGCGCATCACCGCAATCGAGCCGCACCGAGACGGACGGCCTGGCACCCTGATCGACGCCAGCGACAAGTTCGTCATGCCCGGGCTGATCGACATCCACCACCACCGCGAAATGCAGGGCTACGCCTACGGGTCACGGCAGGGCCCGCTGTGGCTCGCCCTCGGCATCACGACGACCCGCTCCCCCGGCTCGCCGGCCTACCACATGGTCGAGGAGCGTGAGTCGGTCCAGTCCGGAGCCAGGCTCGCGCCGCGCTACCTGGGCACCGGCGAAGCCATCGACGGACCGCGCATCTACTACAACTTCATGCGCCCGACGTTCTCCAACGACCAGCTGCGACTCGAGCTCGACCGGGCCGCCAACCTCGACTACGACCTGATGAAGTGCTACGTGCGGCTGCCGGTCGTCTGGCACAAGCAGGTCATCGACTGGGCCCACCGTAACGGCAAACAGGTCACGTCCCACTACCATTACCCGGCGATCGCGATGGGCGGCGACCAGACCGAGCATGTCGGCGCGACCAACCGGTTCGGCTACTCACGCACCGTCACCAATGTCGGCTCCGGATACTCGGACGTCATCTCCATGTTCAACGCGTCGAAGATGGCCCGCACCCCCACCTTGTTCAGCTCCAGCACCCTTTACAAGGAGGACACCTCGCTGGTCACCGACGAACGGACCCGCAGGCTCTATCCGAACTGGCGGATGGCCAAGCTACAGGCGTCGGTCACCTCCGCGCAGACCACCGATCAGACGGTGACCAGGGCGAACCTGGCCAACCAGGTCGCGCAGCTGGTGGCGATGGTCCGCGGCGGCGGCGTCGTCACCGCCGGCACCGACGCACCGATCGATCACCTCGGGGTCAGCCTGCACATGAACCTGAGAGCCATGGTCAAGTACGGCCTGACCCCCTTGGAGACGCTCACCACCGCGACCAGCACGTCCGGGGCGTACCTCGGCCAACCGCTGGGCAGGATCGGCAAGGGCATGTATGCCGACCTGGCCATCGTCGACGGCGATCCCCTGTCCAGAATCGAGGACGCCGCGAACGTCACCGCTGTCATCGTCGGCGGGACGCACCACACGGTCGAGCAACTGCTCGCGCCGTACCCGTCGTCCACGGCCACCGACCAGGCTGCGCCCCGCGCCTCGGCCCCCCGCGGCAAGGTCAAGGCCCGCGTCCCCGCCCACCCGAGCACCGCAGGCTTCTGGTGGAACAACCCCGCCGAGCTGGAGAAGGCCCGCGTCTCCTGCGACCACGACCACCACTAGCCAGGGCCCGGCTAAAAGACAGGTTGCGTAGATCGTGACCGATATGTCGTGAGGCCTCTGGTAGCGGGTTCGTCGACCAAGAAGACCCTGATGCCAGAGGCCTCGTGGCCACCTCAGCCAGGACACCGTGCGGGCCCTGCGCCGACCTGCTCGATGCCGCCGCGAACCAGCCAGGCCAAGGGACTCGGCCGGGCACTCGACCGCTTCTGGGCCGCCCTACCCGGGGCGCCCAAGGCACTGAACGCCGGCTGCGTCAGCGTGCTCCGGCTGCGCGGAGGAGGGCGGCCACCTTGGTCTGGTCTTTGGCGAGGGCGTGGGCGAGCGGGGTGACGCCGTCGCGGTCGGCGAGGTTGACGTCGGCGCCGGCGGCGATGAGCAGGGCGACGATCTCCTGGTGCGGGAGGCCGCCGTCGCCGAGGATGACGGCTTCCAGCAGGCCGGTCCAGCCGAGGTCGTTGACGTGGTCGACGTTGATGCCGGTCTTCAGCACCTCGCGAACGTAGTCCACGTGCCCGCGCTCGCAGGCCGGGATGAGCGAGATGCCGCCGTAGCGGTTCCGTATGGTCAGGTCCGGCCGCGCCGGGAGCAGGGTCTTGAGCATCGCGACGCTTCCCGTGACGCCGGTGACCAGCCAGGGCGTGTCCTGGTTGGAGTCCTGGGCGTTCGGGTCAGCGCCGGCCGCGACCAGCACGTCGGCGGCCTCGATGTGGTCGGCCGCCACGGCAAGCAGCAGGGCGGTGCGACGGAGCCCGTCGCGGGCCTCGATGTCGGCCCCGGCCGCGAGCGCGTCGCGGACGCCCGCGGCGTCACCTCGCGCGGCACGCGCCAGTAGTTCCTCGTTGAGCACAGCTTCTCCTCTCACCTTGCAGCCACCGCACGCCGCGAGCAGCAGGCCGAGCCCGGTGGTCAGGATAGCTCGGCGCGTCATCCACATCGTCCCTCCCCGACACCACCGGACTCGGCGGCGGAAGATCGGCGTCGTTCGGCGGTTCATCGGTGCCCCGACGACTGCTCGCGGCGGGGTTCTCAGCGCAGCTGGCCGGCGACCGCCTTGAGACCCGCCTGGGCGATGGCCTCGTCGATGTCGCCGCTCGGCGCTCCGCCGACACCGATGCCCGCGATGGGGGCGTCACCGGAGGCGACGGGAACGCCACCGGCGAGGAAGAGGGTGCCGGGGATGTCGGCGATGCTCACGCCCCCGCCGGTCACGCCCTTGCCGAGCTCACTGGTCGTCCTGCCGAAAGAGACCGCGGTGAAGGCCTTGCGCCTGGCCGACTCCTCGGTCTGCGGGCCTGCGCCGTCGCCTTTCAGCACCAGCCGAGTCGCGCCGGATCGGTCGACGATCGCGACCGTGACGCGCTGCTTCTGCTTGACGGCCTCCTTCATCGCGGCATCGGCGATCTTCAGGGCGGCGTCGGCGGAGAGCACGCCGGTCTGCACGACGGCCGGCGCAGCGAGTCCGCTCGCGGCGGGAGCGGCCTGCGCGGGAGAGGTGACGGCGGTGCCGACGCCGAGGGTGCCGGCCATGATGGCCAGCCCCGAAACAGTGCCGGCGATCAAGCGGGAGCGGGCGGAACCTGTCATTGTTTCTCCAGTTCAGCATGGTGGGATCGGGCACACTCCAGCTTTCCGGCGGCGTCGCCTCAGGCCATCGCGAGCATGGACGATTGCTGGGCGCCGAGCGGTTGAGACGGCGGTCAACCGATCGGTTGATGCGCCGCCGTCCCGGTGGGTCCGATCCTCGGCAGGAGATAACGTCGGAGCGGACCGGACAAGGAGGGCGATGAGGGAACGTATTTGGCTCAACTGGGCTATGCATGTGGGGTTCTACCTGCTGATCGTGGCATCCGCCCTGCGGCTGGTGTCGCGGCACGGCGTGAACCCGCGGACCGTCGCCGCGCTGGCCGTCTGCGGCCTCCTCGCCCTGGCCTACGCGGCCGGCATCGCCTTCTGGAACCACCTCGGGCGCAGGCGTGGCCTGGTCTGGCTGGGGGCCGTGGCCGCGGTCTGGCTCGCGCTGGTGGTACTCGCGCCGTCGTTCAGCTGGTGCGCGGTTCCCCTGCTCTTCCTGTGTCTGCGGTTGCTGAACGCCCGCGGTTTCGCGGTGGCCACCGCGGCCCTCACACTGGTTGTGATCGCGGCGCAGCTCAAGATCGCTCAGGAGGTCGACCCCAGCCTGATTCTCGCGCCGATCGGCGTCGCCACCATGACAACGGTGATCTTCTGGGAGCTCCGGCGTGAGAGTGTCGCCCGGCAGCTCCTCATCGACGACCTGATCAGCACGCGGGGGACGCTGGCCGAGTCCCGGCACCAGACCGGCGTCCTGGAGGAGCGCGAGCGACTGGCCAGGGAGATCCACGACACCCTCGCCCAGGGGCTGACCAGCATGGGCATCCTCCTCCAGGCCGCCGACCGGATGTGGGCGTCCGATCCGGAGCTGGCCCACGCCCACGTACGGCGGGCCGCCGCGGCCGCGGCGGAGAACTTGGACGAGGCCCGGCGGTTCGTCCGCGACCTCCAGCCCCCGGCTCTGGTGGACGCCTCGCTGCCCGAGGCGCTCGCCCGGCTGTGCGCGAGCGCCGATGACGATGCCGGGCTGGACGTGCGCTTCCGGCGCGAGGGCGAGCCCTACCCGCTGGAGCCTGACGTCCAGGCGGCGCTGCTCCGGGTCGCCCAGGGCGCGTTGGCCAACGTCCGCGACCACTCTGGCGCGGGAACGGCCGTGGTGACCCTGTCCTACCTCGACGGCGAGGTCACGCTGGACGTGTTCGACCACGGCGTCGGATTCACCGAGCCCACCCCGGCCCCCGGCCGGGGATACGGGCTGCGGGCGATGCGCGACCGGCTGGCGGAGGTGGACGGCCTCCTGGTCGTCGAGAGCGTTCCCGGCGAGGGCACGGCGGTCGCGGCCACGGTCCCCGTCAAGTGGACCGCCGAGGCACCTCATGTCCCGCACGGGGCGCGAGCGGATGACAGGGATGGCGCGGCAGGTCGGGTGGGCACGCGATGAGGCTGTTTCTGGTGGACGACCATCCAGTGGTCCGGGCGGGACTGGTGGCGCTGCTCGGCGGTGAGCCCGACATGGAGATCGTCGGCGAGGCTGCCGGCGGGGCGGAGGCGCTGCGGGGCATCACGGCGCGCGAGCCGGATGTCGTGCTCATGGACCTGCAGCTCGGCGACGGCATCGACGGGGTGGAGGTCACCCGGCGGATCCGGGAGTTGCCCTCACCGCCGCAGGTCCTGGTGCTGACGACGTACGAGAGCGACGCGGACATCATGCGGGCCATCGACGCGGGGGCCACCGGTTACCTGCTCAAGGCGTGCCCGCCGGACGAACTGTTCCAGGGCATCCGGGCCGCGGCCAGGGGCGAGACCGTGCTGTCCACCAAGGTGGCGACCCGGATGATGAAGCGGATGCGCGACCCCGGCACCGCGTTGAGCGCCCGCGAAGTCGAGATCCTGGAGCTGCTGGCCAGCGGCGAGGGCAACCGCGAAATCGCCAGGCGGCTCTTCATCACCGAGGCGACGGTCAAGACCCATCTGGTGCACATCTACAGCAAGCTGGGCGTGGAGACGCGCACCGCCGCGGTCACCGCCGCGGTCGAGCGGCGTCTCATCAGGCTTCCCTGAAACGGCGAGAGCTCCTCGACGTCACGCCACAAGGCATCGACGACATCACCGCGGCGACGGCCATCGCCGCGGTGGCCCTTCAGAGCGCCCTCGCCGCACTGCCGGACAACGAGAACCTGCCGCCGACCATGCGCTGGGCCACCCGGATGGCCGCCGATGCCGGGGGGCTGATCTGCGCTGACGCGATCGCGTGTACCTTGTGACAGGAGTTTTGCCGGCCCCCATTTCGGCTGGGTGCACTTCGAGCTCGGGGAGCATGCAGGTACTGAGGTGGTCAGCGTGATCTGGGGAAGGCGGCACGCAGTCGGGACCCGTTGACGATGAAAGCGGCTGCGGCGATGGCGAGGGCGCATGCGGCCTGCATCATGACGAACCACGCCGGGAGGATACCGGGGATCAGGTCGATGGCGATGATCGCGGGCGGCATGATGATCGAGATGATGCGCACGCGGAGATAGGCCCATCGTGCTCCCCGTGAGGCTAGGACCGTCAGCCAGTAGGTCACGGCGGCGCTCGCGAGCACTCCGGCTGATCGGCCCCACATGAACGAGGTCACCGTTTGGTCGTTGATCGCGAGGATGGCGACCGTGATGAGGACCGCGGCACTGAGCGCGCCGTAGGCCGCGACGAGGATCTTCACCTTGCCGAAGGCTCGTCGGGTGCGTGGGTGGTCGAGGGGGGCGGCCTCGGCCGTGGTGTGAGTGGTGGTTTCCATGTCTCGTCCTTCCTTTACGTCGTCTGGCGTGGTGTCGACGTTAGGGAGCGCACGGGTGGCGCGGTATCGGCCTGGACGTACGGGTGGGTGGGGCCAGGCCTACTTCAGCGCCGATCCGGCGGGGGCCAGGCTCCGTGCGGTGCACAGTGGAAACGCCAAGCCGTACCGGCCAGATCGGCGCATTCGCAGGAGACGCGGTGCCACGGTCGGGTCATGAAGTGAGAAGGAAGGATCATGCGACAGCTGGTGTCGTGGGTGGCGAGTGCCTGTGTGGGGTTCGTGCGAGCGTGCGTCGTGGTGGCCGTCAGCATGCTGGTCCCGGCCGTGTGGGCGGCTGCCGTGGCGCTGGGGATCTGGTGGGGTGGAGGGACCTGGATACCGGCGATCTTTTGGGCGTGTTTTGGCACTTTCGCCCTGTCTCGCCAGGTCTGCCGGATGTTCCGCCACCTCGTCGCGAAGTGGACGGGCACCGTCATCCCCGCCGGATATCGGCAGGCCGGGCCGGTGGCCCGCATGTCGACCGGGTACTGGTGGAACGGTTTCTCCTATACGCGTTCCAGCAAGCGAGCCCACGAAGAGCAGCGGTGGCGGACACGGTGGAGCGACCCCGCCAGCTGGCGTGATCTGCGGTTCGCCGGGATCGCGCCGATCACCGTGGGCCTGATCACGGCCATCCCGCCGGCCGCAGTGGTGGCGGCGGTCCTCGGGCTCAGCCAATCAGCGCTACCCGCGCGCCTTGCCGGGGTGCTCGGCCTGATCGTGGCGGTCGCGAGTGCCCCGTACGCCTGGCGGTCCATCGAGCCGGTGGCCGTCCGCTTCCTGCGCGCGTCGTCCGCGATGGCGCTGGCGGACCGGGTGGATGAGCTGACGGCCCAGCGCGCGGATACGACGGTCGCGCAGGCCGCCGAGATCCGCCGGATCGAGCGGGACCTGCACGACGGAGCGCAGGCACGCTTGGTCTCGCTCGGGCTCTCGTTGGCGACTGCGGAGAAGCTGATGGAGACCGACCCCGACCAGGCCAGGGCGCTGCTGCGGCAAGCGCGAGCCGGCGCCGCCACGTCACTGACCGAGCTCCGCGAGCTGGTCAAGGGCATCAACCCGCCGGTGCTGAGCGAGCGAGGGCTCATCGACGCCGTTCGCGCTCTGGCCTTGGACAGCCCGCTCGAAGCGGCTGTCAGCGCCGACGTCCAGCTACGCCTGGACCCGCCGATCGAGTCCGCCCTGTACTTCGGAGTCGCCGAACTGCTGACCAACGCGGTCAAGCACGCCCATGCGACCCGGGCGCGGATCTCCATCGCCCGGGACGACACCGGCATCGTCGTCGATGTCGAAGACAACGGCCGGGGTGGGGCCGGCGTGCGAGCCGGCGGTGGACTTGCGGGGCTGCACCGCCGCCTCGCGGTCTTCGACGGCACTCTGGAGATCACCAGTCCGGCAGGCGGTCCGACCCATGTGAAGATGGTGGTGCCATGCGAATCGTTGTAGCCGAAGACCTCTACCTCCTGCGCGACGGGATGATCCGCCTCATCGAGGCGTACGGACACCAGGTGGTGGCGACGGCGACCACCGGGCCTGAGACGCTCGACGCGCTGCTGAAGTGGCGGCCGGATGTTTCCATCGTCGACGTCCGCATGCCGCCGACCCAGTCGGATGAGGGCCTGCGGGCGGCTCTTGCCGCCCGCCGCGAACTGCCCGGACTGCCGATCCTGATCCTTTCTCAGCACGTCGAGCAGCTGTATGCCCGCGAACTCCTGGCCGACGGCTCCGGCGGCATCGGCTATCTCCTCAAAGAGAGCGTGTTCGACGCCGATCAGTTCATCGATGCTCTGGAACGCGTCGCCGGCGGCGGGACCGCCATGGACCCAGCTGTCATCGCCAAATTGCTGTCCAGCGGGTCCTCGAACCGACGGCTCGAACGGCTCACCGAACGCGAATACTCCGTGCTCAGCCTCATGGCCGAAGGATTGTCCAATCAGGCCATCGGCCAGCGGCTCTTCCTCAGTGAAAGCGCCATCAGCAAGTACACCACCTCCATGTTCGACAAACTCGGCATCACCGATGACGACAACAACAACCGCCGCGTCCTCGCCGTCCTCACCTACCTGAACAAGCCCTGACGTGCTTCTCGGGCGGGTGCGCCCAGTCAACGGCTCTGTCGCAGATCAGGTGGCGGCGGAACGTCCTCGTACGTCACGCCCCCTGGTCGGGCGCTGATTGACGAACACTCAGCGCCCGAGCTCGGCGAAATATGCTCGCCGACTTCAGGAGTAGCCCGCTAATGTCGCGCGAATGGGTACCGATCTTCTTCCTTTGCTCTGGTTGTCGGGACCTTCGGGTGTCGGGAAGTCATCCGTGGGCTGGGAGATATTCGCGCAACTGAGCCGCAGCGGCGTCAAGGCGGCTTTTGTCGACAGCGACCAGATCAGCCTGTGCTATCCCGCACCGGAGGGTGGCACCCATCGAATCCGTGCGCACAACCTGGCCGCCTTGTGGGCCAACTTGCAGCGGGAAGGTATGCAATGCCTGGTCCTTGCTGGTTTTGTCGATACTCCGGAGGAGGTTCGCGAGTACACCGGCCTTCTTCCCGACGCCATGTTCTCCTTGTGCCGGCTGCGGGTCGCCAGCGCTGAGCTGAGGGAACGGTTCCTTGCGCGAGGATGGCGTCCGGATCTGGTCGAAGAGGCCGTGGCTGAGGCGGAGGCGCTGGATCGTGGCCGCTTCCCCGACGTGTGCGTGGATACCGACGGCTTGGCGGTGTCCGAGGTGGCCCAGTTGGTGCGTGAGCGGATGGGGGGATGGCCGTGGGCCCGTCCCGCCGCGACGCCCCGCGGCCTCGTCGATCGCCAGGATGACACGCCGCCGCCGCAGGTTGATGCCGTCCTTGCTTCGGCGAAGGTTCCCCTGCTGTGGTTCTCCGGTGCAACGGCGGTCGGGAAATCCACGATCGGCTATGAGGTCTTCAGGCACATCTACCGGGCCGGCGTGCGAGTTGCCTATGTCGACGTGAAGCAGATCGCCGCACTGCGTCTCTCCGCGGACGACGATGCGGACAGGTACCGCCTCAAGACCCGCAATCTCGCGGCCCTCTGGGCCCGATATCGCGCGGTTGGGGCCGAGTATCTGATCGTCTCCGGGGAGCCCGACTCCGACGAAACCGTCCGCGGCTACGCCGACTTGCTTCCCGATATGGCGCTGACGGTGTGCCGTCTCCACGCGTCCCCTGCCACGCTGCTCGGGCGCGTCGCGCAGCGTGGCAGGGGAGGCGGGCCAGCGTTGCCGGGTGACCAGATGAAGGGGCTGGACCAGAGCGCCCTGCGCCGCGTCGCCGAGCAGGCGGCGCGCGAGGCCGAGGCGCTCGACCGTGCTGGAGCAGGCGATCTGCGCATCGACACTGACGGCCGGTCGGTTCAACAGGTAGCTGCGGAAGTAATGGTCCGCCTTGAATTGGCACCGGGCCTGGACCGACAGTCATATCGTAACTCCATGTAATGTTATGACTACATAGAGTGACGATCATTTGGGAGAGCCATGCGTCCTGCCCCGATTCCCACCGCTGCCGCCGCCGCCATCGCGGCCCTACCCCTCCTCGGCTTCGCCGCCACCGTCGCGCACGCAGCCTCCGACCAGGGGCTCAACCTGACCGTCAGCGGCAATGGGCACGGCTGGGTCCGAAGCGTCCAGCTGACCTGCGTCCCCGCCCCCAGTGGCTACCACCCCCACGCCAAGGAGGCCTGCGCCGCCATCGACACCGCCGGCGGCGACCTCAACGCACTCCCCGTCGCACCCCGCACCTGCGGCGAGGAGCACAACCCGGTCACCGCGAGCGCCACCGGCACCTGGCGTGGCAGGCCGATCTCCTGGCAGAAGACCTTCGACAACTCCTGCAAGCTCGACGCCGCTACTGGCCTGGTCTTCCGCTTCTGAACGCATACGAACATGCCGCCCGGAGCCGACGGTCCAGGCGGCATGTTCCGCCCTCTCAGGCCGCCCTCTCAGGCCGCGCTCGTGACGCCGCCCACCAGATGGGGCCGGCGCACGAGTTGACTAGCACCGTTCGAGCGTGAGCAGCGGCTCTGAGAACACAGGCGCTGGTGCGCCGGGATCTGCGGCAACAACCTGCTCCAGGCGGCGGAAGCCGGCCTCCAGCTCGTCGGGACTGAGCTGAGCGAAGAACGAAAGAGTGCGCAGGCGCAGCCGTTCGAGCATGTCGCCGCGGGTGCCGGAGGACGGCTCGGTCACCATGCCGAAGCCGGCGACGCGCCAGCCGTCCGACGTGAACATCGCGATGACCTCGTGCAGCGGCTGAAACAGCGAGGCGTCCACCTCAAAGCCGCGGGGGAAGTGCTCCAGCCACCACGGCCTGGGATGGTGGTCGCTGAAATTCGCGCGCAGTAGCAGCCGCCCGCCGGGCCTGAGCACCCTGGCCAGCTCCCGTGCCGCCCGCGGCTTGTCCTGGACGTGGTGCCAGGACAAGAACATGAGAGCGTAGTCGGCGCTGCCGGACGGCACTGGCATGTCCTCGGCGGAGCCTGCCAGATACCGCACACCGGGATGCTGGGACTGCGCCTGCGCTATCTCGCGCATGCGGACCGACGGCTCGACGCCGGTAACTGGCCCGAACGCCCGCGCCAGCGCGGGGGTGAACCGGCCCGTCCCTGAGCCGACGTCCAGCCCCGCCAGCGGACGCCGCTCGGGCAGCGCCGCTCCGAAGGCGCTGATCCATGTCTGCAGCTGCTGCTCGGCGAGCGCACGGCCACGCGCGTAGTCCTGGTACTGCTCCGTGTCGTAGTCGATCCGTCTCATCACAGCCCCCTCGTGAGCCGGGCCACGGCAAGCCGTCTGCCCGATATATCGACTTGATACATCGGGACGATATGTGGTGTCGCGTCACGCCGCAAGGGACCGGATGGGGCGATGTCCGCGGTGGAGTCGGCGTTCCCGCTGGCCGGGCCGCTGCTGGCCGGCGCGCGCGAGCAGCCACAGCGGTGGCGGGCGGGCCGTAGGCGGCCTCGCCCGTCACCGGCTCGCGGTCACACGTCCCAGGTGACCGGGAGGCTCTTGACCCCGTAGATGTCCGCGGTCTCCGGGCGCAGGGCAACCTCTTCAGCCGGTACGGCCAGGCGCAGCGTGGGGAAGCGGTTGAGCAGCGCGGGAAGCGCGACGCGCATCTCGACGCGGGCCAGCTGCTGGCCCAGGCACTGGTGGATGCCGTGGCTGAAAGCCAGGTGCCCGCCGTCCTGCCTGCGCAGGTCGAGCACGTGGGGGTCGGTGAAGCGCTCGGGGTCGCGGTTGGCGGTGGCGTACGACAGGATGAGCGTCGAGCCGGCCTTGATGGTCTGGCCGCCCAGCTCGACGTCCTCCAGCGCGACCCTCGACAACTGCTTGGCGACGCTCAGATACCGCAGCAGCTCCTCCACGGCCGGTTCGGTGAGCGCAGGCTCGGCGCGCAGCGCCGCCAGCTGCTCCGGGTTCTGCAGCAGCGCGAAGGTGCCCAGCGCCAGCATGTTCGCGGTGGTGTCGAACCCGGCCGACAGCAGGATCAGGGCGATCCCCCGCAGTTCCTCGTCGGTCAGATCGCTGTCGAGCAGGTCGCTGAGCACGTCGTCGGTGGGGTTGGCGCGCTTGGCGGCCACCAGCTCCGCGAGGTACTGCTGGGTCGCGGTGTAGGCCGCGATCAGGTCCTCGTCGCTGACCTCCCCGCCGAGGAACTTGTCGATGTGCTCTTGGAAGGAGCCCCGGTCCTCGTACGGCACGCCCAGCAGCTCACAGATGATGATGGCGGGGATGGGCTTGGCGAACGCGGTCACCAGATCCGCCGACGGCCCGGCCTTCTCCATCGCCTCCAGGTGCTCGGCGGTGACCTGCTCGACGCGCTCGGTGAGCAGTCGCATCCGCCGGACGGTGAACTTGCCTACCAGCGGTTTGCGGTAGCGGCTGTGCTGCGGCTCGTCCATGAGCAGGAACTCGCCGGGCGGCGCCGGTGGCACCTCGATCTCGCCGAGGTCGAACAGCGGGTGGTGGCGCATGAGCTCCTTGCGCGAGCTGAACCGCGGGTCGGCCAGGACCGACCGGACCAGGTCGTAGCCGGTGACCAGCCAGCCCTCGTGTCCGTCAGGGAAGGGGAAGCGGCTGATCGGGCCGTGCTCGCGCGCCTGGATCAGCTCCTTGGGCGGGTCGAAGGGGCAGCCGGGCTGACGCGTCGTCGGCATCGCCGTGACGGTGTGGAGGGATTCATTCATGACATTTCCTTATCTCGCGAGCCGGCTGCACGCCGAGCATGTGGTGCGGGCGGAACCGTTCATGGCATCCACCATCGCCGACCGCTCTGATACCGGGCTGTTGCCGTGCTGACACGGCCGCTGACACGGCCTGTCGGCAAGGTCGGCACCAGCCGCCGTCTGCGACATTCCCGCAGGTAGTGGACGTTGCCGGCCTCTCCCGGATGCTCACACTGATCGCTCGGCGCACCGCCTCGCCCAGCAAAGCGCCAGACGGCAGGGTCAGCCCTGAGGGCGGTGCAGCTGAAACACTGACGGAGGCGGGCACCGGCGGCGCCGCGACCGAGCGGCCGGCTCGAAACCCGGCTGACGAGGGGCCGGCTCAGGGGGCGATCGGCAGCTGTCGCTTGTGCTCGGTGAGCCGGTAGCGGCGGACCATGGCCACGAAAGCGGCCTCATCGACCGGCTTGCCTTCCAGGAGGTCGTCGATGTCGTCGTAGGTGACGCCCAGTGCCTCCTCGTCGGGCCTGCCCGGGCTCAGTGTCTCCAGGTCCGCGGTCGGGGTCTTCTGAATCAGCGCGGACGGCGCCCCCAGAGCCTGCGACATGGCCCGTACGCGCCGCTTGGTGAGGCCGGTGAGCGGAACCACATCGGCCGCGCCATCGCCGAACTTGGTGAAGAAGCCCGAAACCGCCTCGGCAGCGTGGTCGGTGCCCACAACCAGGCCTTCGTGCGCGCCCGCTACCGCGTACTGAACAATCATGCGCTGCCGGGCCTTGATGTTGCCGTGCAGGAAGTCCTGGTGGTGCGCGTCGCGGAAGACCATGCCGCTGGCCAGCACCGCCTCCAGCGCGGCGTCGCTGGCGGACTTCACATCGACGGTCAGGACCTGGTCGGGCCGGATGAACTCCAGCGCCAGCTGCGCGTCCTTCTCGTCGGCCTGGGCGCCGTACGGTAGCCGCATCGCGAAGAACGTCGCTTCCCGCCCGGCGGCACGGACCCGCTCGACCGCGAGCTGGCACAGCCGGCCCGCGGTCATGGAGTCCACGCCGCCGCTGATGCCCAGCACCAACGAGCGCAGGCCCGTGGAGGTCAGCTGATCGGCGAGGAAGGCCACCCGGCGCTCGATCTCCTGCTGCACGTCGAAGAACGCGCTCACCTGGAGATCCCGGGCGATCTCCTGCTGCAGGGATGTGCACGCCAGGTCGGTCACGGTTGCTCCTCGGTCGGGCTCGTGGGCAGGGTCGGCACACGTCGCCGGGCCGGGGCCACAGTCGTGCGCAGGGGACGCAAGCACTCTAGAGGAAGGCTGCGAAGTCCTGTTCACGGCGTGTGACTTGGCAGCCGCTGTACTCCATCGGGAGACGCGGGCGGCCGGCCCGATGGCCACCGTCCCGCCGTCATCGCCCTGTCCGTGGGAAGGGCCTCGCGGGTTCCGCTCAACGAGGAGGCTCGGCAACCCGTACCCGGTGGCTCTCGTTGTCGGAGAGGAACGCCGCCAGTTCCCGCCCCTGCTCGGCGACGGTGGTGCGGTCGGCCCGGGAGAAACGGCGCAGCGGGGTGACGATCACGGTGCCCGCCTCAACGTTCCAGGTCGCGGCGACCCGGCCGTCGACCAGCACCACGCGCGCGCCGGCGACCGACAGACCGCGGTGGACGTCGTCGATGATCCGGCCGCGGTTCTGGTAGCCGAGGATCGCGTTGTCGAACGCCGGCAGGAACCGTACCGGGGCCGGCGTGTCCGGGTCGGGGCGCGGCGCGCCGGGGAGGTCGACCAGCTCGCGGCCGTGCTCGTCGCGGAAGGTCACCAGCTCCTCGCGTATCGCGGCCACCGCGGCCGGCAGTCCGGCAAGGCCGCACCAGGCGCGCAGGTCGGCCGAGGCTGCGGGGCCGAACGCGGCCAGATAGCGCCGTACCAGCGCCTCGCCGACCGGATCGGCGCCCTCCGGGGCCGGCGGGTCGATCTCGCGACCCAGCCACGAGGAGAGCAGCACGTTGCGCACTCCTGCCCTCGTGCGCCACAGCCCGCGCGGCGGCAACTGCACCACCGGGACGAGAGCGGCGATCAGCATCTCACCCAGTGCCCGCGGTCCCGGCGTCGGCCAGCGCTCGGCGAGCGCCCGCGCGAGCTCGGCCATCGAGCGGGGCTCGCCGTCGGCCAGCACCGCCCGGCCCGCCGCCGCGAGCTCGTCGAGATCCACCCCGTCGAGCTCTCGGCGGTAGACCCCGAGCACCCGTTGCCGCAGCATGGTGTCGTGACGGGCCCGCCAGGCCAGGGCGTCCTCGGCGGTGAGCAGGTGGACGGTGCGGCGCATGAGGTGGGTCCGCACCACGCGCCGCCCGGTCAGCAGGTCCGACAGCACCGCCGCGTCGAACGCGCGCAGCCGTGACCAGAGCCCGACGAACGGTTCCTGCGGTTCCTGCGCTTGCAGGCCCCCGAGGTGCGCGACGGCGTCGAGCACCGGTACGTCGGCGCGATCGAGCAGCAACTGCCGGGCCAGCGTCGCGCGGTTGAGCGCCCGGGCGTCCAGAACGGTCATCGGGTCACGCCGCCCAGCGCCTGAATACCGGTCCGCCCCAGGGGCCGCATCTTCATGGTGGTTGTTTCCTTCAATCAACCGTTGTATTCGCTCACGACGTCCACGACCCAGACGACGCCGAAGCGGTCCCTGAGCATGCCGTAGAGCGGAGACCACTGCGCGGGCGCCAGCGGCTGCGCGATGGTCGCCCCGAAGGAGAGTTTCTCCCAGTACGCGGTGACCTCCTCCGTGGTCTCGCCGCGGAGGGAGACGAAGAACGAGTTCTCCCCCTGGTCCCACGGCATCTGCGAGGGCACGTCGTAGGCCATCACGTGGAAGCCGTTGTCCGCGACCACCTGGCCCCACATCACCTGGTCCGTCTCGGCGGGGTTCTGTACGCTCCCAGCGTCCTTGTACGTGACGGCGGCGATGTCACCACCGAACACGGACTGGTAGAACTCGAGCGCCGCGCGGGCGTCGCCCCGGAAGTTCAGATGAGTCACTGACTTGACGGACATATCGTCTCCTAACCCTCGATCATCGTTTCTGGACACCGTGAAGCGCCCGGACTGAAACCACCGACCGCGGAATCGGAGTCGCACCGGGTGACAGCACACGGTCACGGATCGGGCCCTTCCAGTCGTTCTCGGTGTCTGGCCCGAGGCAACAGTCCCAGGGGAAGCGGCCAGGGTGTGACCGCTTCTCAGGGCAATATGGGAGTCATGCCGAAGACCTCAGCGCGACTGCTGTCGCTGCTCTCGCTGCTCCAGGCGCGCCGGGACTGGCCGGGGGCGCTGCTGGCCGAGCGGCTGGACGTCAGCCCGCGCACCGTGCGCCGCGATGTCGACCGCCTGCGCGAGCTCGGCTATCCCATAGTGGCCAGCAAAGGCCCCGACGGGGGGTACCGGCTCGGCGCCGGCACGGAACTGCCCCCGTTGCTGTTCGACGACGAGCAGGCCGTCGCCCTCGCCGTCGCACTCCAGATCGCCGCCACCGCCGGCGCCGGCATCGAGGAAGCCGCGGCGCGCGCGCTGAACACCGTCCGGCAGGTCATGCCCGCACGGCTGCGCCGCCGC
This sequence comes from Nonomuraea sp. NPDC005983, assembly GCF_040614375.1. Classification (NCBI taxonomy): domain Bacteria; kingdom Bacillati; phylum Actinomycetota; class Actinomycetes; order Streptosporangiales; family Streptosporangiaceae; genus Nonomuraea; species Nonomuraea sp. NPDC005983. Next base: position 9,804 of record NZ_JBEXUP010000087.1, on the reverse strand, counting down.
ATCGACACCCTCCAGGTCACCGCCGTCGAGCGGCCGACGACCCGACCGAACCCCCAGGTCGACAGCGGCGTGCTCATGACGCTGAGCACCGCCGTCCACGCCCGCGAAGTGCTGCGCTTCGACTACACCCCCGCATTCCCACCAGGAGCCGGCGACGACGACCCCGCCGGACCTCCGCCGCGCCGGGTGGAGCCCCACCACCTCGTCACCTGGGGCGGACGCTGGTACCTCGTCGCCTGGGACCTCGACCGCGACGACTGGCGCACCTTCCGCGCCGACCGGATCACCCCGCGCACCCCCACGGGGCCCCGCTTCACCCCGCGTGAACTGCCCGGAGGGACCGTGACCGCCTTCGTGACCAGCAGGTTCCAGGGCTCCGACGGCTCGGCCGGCTGGCCCTGCCGCGGCGAGGTGATCCTCGACCTCCCCGCCACCGTCGTCTCCCGCTACACCCGCGAGGGAGTCGTCGAGGAACTCGGCCCGGACCGCTGCCGGCTCGTCCTGGGCTCGTGGTCATGGCCCGGCCTGGCCGCCGCCATCGGCAGGTTCGACGCCGACATCGAGGTCATCGGGCCGACCGAACTCAAAGACGCCTTCGCGCACCTGGCCCGCCGCTACGCCAACGCAGCGACCGACGCCGTCACGGCAGCAGGCCCTGTTCGAGGGCGGTGATCACGGCTGCCGTGCGGTCGGAGACGGACAGCTTCTTGAAGGTGCGCATGAGGTAGGTCTTGACCGTGGCCTCGCTGATGAACAGGCGCCGGCCGATGTCGGCGTTGGTGAGTCCCCGGCTGACGAGCTGGAGCACCTCGCGCTCCCGCTCCGTGAGGGGCGGCGGCTCCTTGGCGCGGGCCTGGTAAGAAATAACCCCTGGGTTCCCGAGCACCTCGCCAGGTCATTCGGTCCCAGGACCAGGGCGTTTTCCGTGTAGAGCGCGTCGCGCTGGTGGTTGAGGAGATCTCGGGATTGGTGAAGGTCCTCCCTCGTCGCTGAGATTTTTGTAGCGGTGGTGAAGCCGAGGAGTCGCGTGCCGGCCCCGGTCGAGGACGGCTTGGTCCGGTGCCGAGTGCCGCCCTGACAGAGGGCGTCTGCTCATGCGAGGGTCGGCTCCGTACAGCAGCTCAAGCGCACCAGTCGGGCGGCGCGTTTGGGTGTGATGCCGAGCTGGGACCGGAAGCGGGACCACAGGCGCTTGCGGCTCCAGCCAACCTCGTCCGCCAGGCCGTCGACCCGCACCCGCCCCCGACTGGTGAGCGTCCGCCGCCAGGTGTAGGCGACCTGCGGATCGACCGGTGGGTGGGTGCCCAGCCGTCGGCCGAGGATGTCCACCGCGATCGTGAACCGTTCGTCCCACGACGCGGCGGCGCGCAGCCTGTCCTCGGCTCGCCCGGCGTCGCGGCCCCAGACCTCCTCAAGGGATACCGACGTCCACCCACGCCTGGTCAGGTGGCGTCCCGGTCGACAACATGTGACCAGTCTAGGCCTCAGGGATCATGGGCGGGCTGTCAGCGGCCCGTTGCCGTGAAGCCCAGCAGCAGTTTGCTGGTCGTCTCGGGCGCTTCCAACATGGGTAGGTGCCCGACGCCGGGCAGCAGCTCGACCCGCGCGTTCGGCACCGCGTCGTACTGGTGCGCCGACGACGGCTCCCAACGGGGGTCGGCAGCGCCGAAGATCACCAGCACGGGGACCTCGAGGGCGGCGAGACGCTCGGGCACGCTCCGCTCGGCGATGTACGCGGTGTTTCGGCGCAGCACCGTCCTCATCGCGCGGTAGGTGATGCCCCGTACGTCGGCGACCACGTCGTCCGGGACGTCCACCGGGCGAGCGGCCGTCGCGCTGATCCCCCTGCGGATCATCGCATCCGAACGCCTCGACCACAGGAGCGGACCCAAAGGCGGGGCCAACAGGACCCGGAGGATGAGCGGCTGCCGAAGGAGCGCATCCAGACTTGGGCCGCTACTGATCAGTGCAAGCGAACCCACGAGGTCGGGACGTTGTTCGGCAAGCGCGGTGGCGACGTAGCCGCCGCTGGAGTGCCCGACCGCGGCGACGTGACGAAGGCCGAGGTCGTCCAGCAGTGCCGCCACCCGGCCCACCTGCGCAGGCACGTCGTACGACGGCGCGGGCGGGGACTGGCCGCAGCCCGGGAGGTCGACCCGGATGACGTGATGGTGGCCGACCAGTGCCGGGACCACCGGGCTCCAGAAGCCGCCCGAGGCCCCCGATCCGTGGATGAGCAACAACGGCGGCGCCTGCCGCGGGCCGTCATGGACCACGTGCATCCCATGCGAGTGCTCAATGTCGTACTTACTCATGCGGAGACTATGCACGGGCGGTCGACTATCAGTCTTGGACAAATGTTCCCGCGGAGTTGACGACCGACGGCCCGCCACCATCGTCGCAGTCCCCGGAGGGCGGCGCTGTCATCGGCAGATGAGGACGACATCGCCCTTCCAGCACAGGGCACGATCGATCAGCCAGCACTGCGTGCCCGCAGGCAGGCGAGGGCCACGATGCCGAACACCTCGTCATACTCACGATCGTGTCGCCTATCCCCACAGGGTTTCGGTCCCCAACGTGCTCGATCCCAGTGACGTTTCATGGTCATGCCGAGCAACGGGTAACAGGGGGACAGTACTGGCAGAGACCGTTGATTGAATGGTCTCTATTCACCTGTGCGGGAAGATCCGTGGTCACTTTGTGTGGTCACCGGCTGCGTAACGGCTCCAAGGGCTTCCGGCGGCTGCGGCGTGGCGTGTCGTGGCTTGAGGGGTGTAGCCGAGCATCTCGGCGACGACCGGGGCTGGAGCTTGCAGTACGAGCTGGCGCAGGGCGGCTTCCCGGGCGGCGTGGGGAAGCCAAGCAGCCGGAGTTGCTCTCGGATACTGGCTGCGTTGAGGGGTTCTCGGGCGCTCTGGCCGGGGAAAAGCCAGCGGGCCCGCGGGTTGGCCACGGTGTTCATGTTCGCCCGGGACTCGGCGAGCCGATTTCCTGGTCGCCGCGCCGTCATGATCGTTCATGAGCCTGGGCTGGCCCGCCAGCAGATCGCTGGCATCACCTCCTTCCTCGACATCACCCGCGACGGTCTGGACCTGGTCGGCCCGGACGACGGAAGGGCCGCGTATCCGCCAGGCGCACGCCACCTTCGAATGGATGGCCAACGTGTTCAAGGGCGCGCCGCCCCTGCACCCCGATCCCGCCAACGCGGACCCCGCCAACGACCATGCCGGCGACAAGCCCGCAGGCGATCTTGACGATGAGGAGACACCGTGACCGGACGGGCGATCGTGGTCGGCGGCGGCATCGGGTGGCAGGCCGTCGTGCTGGAGCGGGCGGCCGAGTTGCGCGAGTTCGGCGCCGGCATGTCCCAGGCCCCGAACACCATGCGCGCGCTGGCTGAGCTCGGCGTGGGGCGCTGATCGTGGACTGCCTGCTCGACGCGTTCGGCCCGGTGCCGCAGGAGGGCAGCAGCCGGGCCGAGATCATGTCCTCGGCCATCCGCTGGACCGCGGGCAAGATCGGCGAGCCGGGGGTGGGCGACGCGTTCGCGGGCGTGTTCAGTGACGGTGTCAGCGATCCGGAGCTGCGCGAGATCCTCTCCTCGCGGTTGCAGGACCCCTATCGGCTCGCGCTCCAGGACGCGCTCGGCGATCCGGAGCACCGGGTCCTGTTCTTCATCGACGTCGTTGTCGGGACCCTGCTCCACCGAATGGGCATGACCGGCGAGCCGATGGTCGACGATGACGTCGACGCGCTGGTGGAGATGGTCCTGCCGTTCTTCCACTGAGGACGCGAGGCCAGGCTAGAGCTCGCGGACGCGGAAGACGGGGTGCCGGGGCGCGATCCGGCGGAACTCCGACAGGGGAGCCGCCAGCCCCAGCCCCAGATGCGGCCGGGGGCCGGGCGCGCCGGCAAGGTAGCGGCGCAGGATCTCGGCCCGATCCGCTTACGGGACCTCCTCCAGCAGGATCGGCGCCTCGCGACCCTGGCGGCGCAGCGCGGCCTTCCCACCCGCGGCCCTGACGTTGCGTACCCAGCCCGTGTCCGGCCCGAGCATTGAGACGAGGAAATCGGCGCCGGTAGCGGGTGACCGCGACAGGGACCGAGGCGAGGTTCCCGGTGCGGCGCCCCGCCACGTTCAACACGGCGACATGGCGTGGCGACAACCACCGGGCCCCGTAGGCGAAGGCGTCGAGACGGTTCCACCACCGCATGAGCGCATTCGGCCGCCTCGGTACATCGCGCGCTTGAGGGGCGCGAGCCCCCGCATCACGGAACGCCCGCCGCGCCGCGCCACCGCGCGACCTTCGCTCATCCCGCCCTTCTCCACAGCGCGGCGTGGCGGGTGGTCGGCACCCCTTCCGCCAGGGCGTTCAAGGCCATGGGTCTTCATCCCTTCCGCTGGAGCCCGGACTCGCGACAGTTCAAGAGGCGACTCCACCAGTACCGAGCCCGTGGGCGCCTGCGACGCCGGCACAGGTTCCTTGCCATGCCGGGAGCTGACTGGCCCGGCTTGCACGGCCAGAGCCGCCATGAACATATGGGTGTAGTTCCTTTTGAGGGACGCCCCCAGGGGAGCTGTGACTGCCGTCGGAAACCGCCCGATCTGGTCAGATACGCGCGAGGAGTTCCTGCTTCCAGGCAGTGAACTCCTCGGCGGTGAGCACGCCTGCGCGGTGCAGTGCATCGGGGTCGCGCAGCTGCACGAAGGCATCCAGGAATCCGGTCCAGGAGCCGACCTCGAACAGCTGGTCCAGCAGGTCGATCTCCGGGAGCATCTTCGAGGTTGTCTTGCGCAGCCACTCCAGGGACTCGCTCTCGCCGAGCGCGCCGAGCCGGTCGACGTTCAGCTTCAACCGGCCGTTGGGCTGAATTTCGAAGCGGAGCTTCGCGTCCCGCCCGGCCTCCTCCAGGCGTTCGGCGAGATCTGGGATCGGCGCAACGTCGCCGACAAGGTCAAGGACGTCAAGACTTTAAGCAATCGGGAGGTCGGCGTGCTGCTCCTGCACGCAGACCGGATGTGGCTCCAGTCCAGAGGCGGCTGCCGCCTCACGGTCTTCAGTCCCGCCGACGACGAGACCACCAAGAGTTTGGAGCGTCTGCATGCCCTCGCGGCCTGACCCGTGCCGAACGGCTCGGACGGCCGCGATCACGCCGAGATGAACGGCTCCGTCAGATGCGGCGTCGCCAGGTGTAGCGTGGTGGCGGTTTCGCGGTCGAGCATGCGCTTCCTTGAGTGCCTGGCCGCCTCGGGGTCGATCTCGTGCGAGTAGGCGAGCTCGGGGTGGAGCAGTTGGAGCGCGTGCACCAGGAGGTCGCCGGTGACGAGCGCCAGCTCGGGCCCGTTGGCGACCAGCACGCTTTGGTGCCCGGGCGTGTGCCCGGGTGTGGCGACCGTGCGCCCGGCGCGCAGCGGCGTGTCCCCGTCGAGGAGCCGGAGCCGGCCGGCCGCCTCGAGAGGGTCGGTGAGGGTCTCGCGAAGCTGCGGGTTGAGCGTGTCGAGGGCGTCGAACTCGGCCCGCTGGAGCAGGTATTCGGCATTCGGGAAGTAGGGACGACGGCCGCTGGTCGCGCTGTCAGGCGCAGGGGCGCCGCCCACCGCGCTGCTGGTCGAAGCGTTGCCGGCCACCGCGCGGCCCGCTGATGGCACGGCCGCCTCGGTCACGACCGCCCACCCGACGTGGTCGGTGTGCAGATGCGTGAGCACCACGGTGTCGACCTCGGCCGGGTCGATGCCCGCGGCGGCGAGCGACTCGGGGAGCGTACCGGGCACTGGCGCCCACGAGCCGGCCGGGCTGTCCGCCGGACCGATCCCGGCGTCCACGATGGTGAGGCCCTTGTCGCTGCGGATCGCGTACGCGCGGAACTGGAGCCGCCAGCGGCCCTCGGCGTCGACCGCGCCCGGGTCGTAGCGGTCGGCCTCGGTCCACTGAGCGGCCGTGGCCTCGGGAAAGGCCTCGGCGCGCGGGGAGAAGAATGGGCCCTCGCCGTCGGCGAGGGCGATGATCTCGGTCGAGCCGATCGAGAGGCGGGGAACGCTGAGGGACATGGCCGCGATCCTGCCATGCCTTGCACGCGGGCGGTCACTCCGCCCCACCACCGGCTCTTGAACGTGCTGTGCTCGCGGGCCCCGGTCTGTGTGAGCACGACGATGAGGTCGGGCAGCGCACCGGCCGGCCAGCGGCCGTAGCTGGGCGGGGGCCAGCTGGCGGATCTGCCTGGTGAGGGCCCTCAAGGACTCCAGCCGCTGGTGTTCTTGGCCGCCGGCACCACCCTGACCACCTGCATCCGCATCGTCTGGAACGCCCCGCCGACCTCTACCGCACCGCGCTCCTCGACCACGCCACCCGCATGATCACTACCTGGTTCCGCAGCTACCAATGAACAACCCCAGCCTGCCCATCGCCGGGTTCGAGACGTTCTTCGGCGGCCGCAGCATCGCCCTGCGCACGCACTGAGACCACGCCCCGGGGTAAACAAGGTGACGATCAAAGCGACGTGGCCCGCGCCCGTCGCGGGCCACCCCTACGATCAACCGCCTACGCCAAGCCAGGTCAGCTTGTCGATCGCGGTCTTCACCGACGTCGCCGAGGTGTCCCGGGCCGGGGTGACCAGCCACTCCCCGGCATCCACGGTCAGCATCCGTTCCAGGTCAGCGCGGACTTCAGCGGTCAGCAGGTGCCCCACCAACTGCGAGGTCAGGTGAGGAGCCCTTGCGTGCCGTGCCGACCATCTTGGCCAGGATGAGCACGCCGGGCCGGATCACCTTGGCCGCCATAAGATACTCGCGCGCCAGGTTGAACAGCAGCGTCGGCGAGTCATGTTCCATCGCCCGGTCCAGAAGGAACTGCTCCAGCTCCTTCATCGCCTGGCTGCCCGCCGGGGCTGTCTGCCACTCTAGATACTTGGCGATCAGGCCCAGATGATCCGAGCGGGTCTGATCGCGCTTGCCGTACAGCCGCAGCGCCACCGGCGTCAGATGACACGGCGCAGGCCGCTGCCGCAGTAAATCCGGGGATTACTGCGGTGGAAGGCTCAGGGTGATCAAGGCTCTGAGCTGGGAAAGCACTCGTTAGCGTTCAATTCCAGCCGGATAGCCCCAAGACCCCGTATTCCAGCGGCACCCCTAGCGGATCGCCCGACGCTCCGGCTCATTCCCGCGCAGCGGGAGCCATGGAGATGTTCCAGAAGTCGGCGTAGCGGCCGCCGTGGTCGAGCAGTTCGTCGTGGCTGCCTTCCTCCGCGATCCGGCCGCCGTCCAGGAAGATGACGCGGTCGGCGCGTTGGACGGTGCGCATGCGATGGGCCACCATCACCACCGTCCGGCCAGCCATCAGGCGTTCGATGCCCTCGTGGACGGCCGCCTCGTTGACCGGGTCCAGCGCCGAGGTCACCTCGTCGAGCAGCACGATGGAGGCGTTCTTCAGCAGCGCCCGCGCGATCGAGACCCGCTGGCGCTCACCACCGGACAGCAGCACGCCGCCCTCGCCGACGTTCGTCGCCCATCCGCCGGGCAGGCGCTCGATCACCTCGTCCAGCTGTGCCGCGGCCGCCGCGGCCCGTACCTCGGCCTCGTCGGCGTCGGGACGGCCCAGGCGCACGTTCTCCTCAATGGTGCCGTCGAAGAGGTAGACGTCCTGGAAGACGATGGCGATCCGCGCCATCAACGCCTCGGTGCTGATCGCGCGCACGTCCACGCCTCCCACACGCACCGCGCCGGCGTCCACGTCGTAGAAGCGCGCCAGCAGCTGCAGCAGCGTGCTCTTGCCCGCGCCGGACAGCCCGACGACCGCGAGCCGCTGTCCCTCGGGGACGGTGAGCGACACCTCGTCGAACACCGTGCGCTCGCCGTGCCGGAAGGTGACGGCGTCGAACTCCAGGCCGTGGTGCGCCGGCTGGACCGGCTCGCGAGGTTCCCGCAGCGGCTCGGTGCGCAGCACCGTCTCGAGTCTGGCCAGCTCCGAACGCGCGCCGCGGAGTTTACCGCCGATGTCCGACAGCGACAGCAGCGGGTCGGCGCAGCGGGCGGCCAGCACCAGGATCGCCAGGATCTCCGCCGCGCCGATGTTCCCGCCGAGCGCGAGGTAGGCGCCCAGGACCAGTAGCCCGGTGAAGATCGCCTGCACGGTGACCGTCAGCCCCACGGCGCTGGGCAGCGTCGCCAGCACGGTACGGCGGGAGGCGCGCTGGGCATCCAGCAGCGAGTCGTCGAGCAGCTGGAAGCGTTCGCCGGTCCGGCCGCCGGCCCGCAGCACCGGCTGGGCCTGGAGGAATTCGATGACGCGTCCGCTGGCCTCCTGGTCGCGTTCGTGACGCTCGGCGTCGGCGGCGGCCGTCGCGTGTGCCGTCCAGGCCTGGATCGCCGCCACGACGGGTGCGGCGAGCAACGCGGCCGCGGTCCCCCTCTGGTTCGGCGTCCTGTCCGCCGCGCTCGTCATCGCCGCGGCCGGGGCGGCGCTCTCCGCAGCCACCTTCATCGAAGGCTGGTACGGCTACCGCCTCGACCGCGAAGGCGACGGCGACCTCCACGTGCGGCGAGGCCTGCTGGTCTCCCGATCCGTCACCATCGAAGGTCGGCACCTGCGCGGCGTCGAGATCTCCGAGCCGATGCTGACGCGCTGGGCCGGCGGCGCCCGTCTGAACGCCGTCGCCAGCGGGCTCGGCGACCGCGACGAGAACCGCCGCCGCCGCTCGCTCTCCCCTCCGGGGCCGCGCGCCGAGGCTCTCCGGGTCGTCGCCGCGATCCAGGAGCCTGCTCCGACAGCGCTCAGGCCGCACCCCCGTATCGCCCTCCGCAGGAGAGTCAACGGGGCGCTGGCCGTCGTCGCGCTGATCGTCGCGCCTCTCCTCTGCCTCGGCCTGTGGCCCGCCGCCTGTATCGCAGCGCTCGTCCTGCTGCCGGCCGCGGTCGCCCTGGCCTGGGACGCCTACCGTGCGCTTGGCCACGGCGTCCAGGGCCGCCACCTGGTCGCCAGGGCCGGCGTCCTCGACCGCCGCACGGCCATCCTCCAGCGGGACGGGATCATCGGGTGGAGCGTCTCCCGCTCGCCCTTCCAGCGCCGCCACGGGCTGGTCACCCTGGGCGCCACCACTGCCGCCGGAGACGGCTGCTACAAGGTCAGGGACGTGCCCGTCTCCGAAGGGCTCCGCTTCGCCGAGGAAGCGGTGCCCGGCCTGCTTGCCCACTTCCTCGTTCGTGAGTGAGCCAGGACGGGCCGGTCCGGCCCTTTACATTGTAGATTTCTAAGCTCATGAGCCTACGGCAGGTGTTGCACCACGTCAGCCATCGCGCGCAGCTGCTGGCCGAGCTGCGCGAGATCGACGAGGCGGCCTACAACAGGCTGCACCAGGCGCCGTCCTCCCTTGGACGCGCTTCATCGCTCGACCCCGTTGACGAGGACGTGCCGCATGGTCAGGTCGTCGGTGAACGCGATCTTGTCGGGGCCGGTGACGCCGGTGAACAGGCACTTCTCCAGATGCACGCCGACCAGGTGGTCGCTCTCCAGCCCGACGAGGTTGAGCACCGCGTCGGCGCCGTCGATCCTGCACTTCTCCAGCCGGATGTCGCGCACCGACACGGGCAGCGTCCCGCCCTCGTTGCTCGCGTAGGCCATGTTGACGAAGACGATCTCGCGGTCCACGTTCTGGCCGGTGAACGTGCGGACGTACACGCCCTCCACGAAGCTGCCGCGCTTCTTGCCGGCCTTGATTTGACGTGCTCCTCCACATGAATGTGGAGGATTCCTGTGCTGCTTACGCAGCAGCTCGCAGCGCGGGCGCGGGCGAGACTGTGGGACAGGATGC